>WGCB01000658.1 GCA_015494005.1 Caldilineaceae bacterium | reverse complement strand
GAATGGAGAGTGGAGAATGGAGAATGGAGAGTGCGGTGATTGGGTGAAGAGACGAAAGACGATGGATGGAAGACGAACGCCATTGGCATCGTAAACGACCCTATTGTGTGATCCTGCCATCCATCCATCTTGCTGTCAGCTACCGGCTTCCAACTCCCAACTTCCAACTCCCAACCTCCCCCTGGAGCTTGCCATGTCGCCTGAATCGCCTGAGCCCAGCCTGTTCCAACGAGTCCACGGATGCCTCCTGGGCCAGGCCATCGGGGACGCCTTCGGAGCGGCCGGTCATCTGGGCCCGCTGCCCCAGCCCCCCATCCTGGAGCTGGCGGCCCCGGCGCCGGATCACCCCATCCACGGCGGACTGGTGGCCGGCCAGTACACGGACGACACCATCTTCGCCCTGGCCATCCTGGACAGCATTCTGGAAACGGGCCAGGTCCAGGCCGGGGCGGTGGCCCGCAGCTTCCAGGAGACCATCCAGCGCCTGGGCCTGGAGGAGAGCTCCCTCATCGGTCCCAGCACCCGGGCGGCCATCCAGGCCTGGAACGAAGGGGCGGATGCGGAGGAGGCCGGGCGCTTCGGCTGGACCAACGGCTCGGTCATGCGGGTGGCCCCGGTGGGGCTCCGCTACCCGGGGGACCTGGAGCGGACGGTGCAGGCGGCCGCAGAGTCGGCTCGGCCCACCCACAATACCAACGTGGCCATCGCCAGCGCCTGCGCGGTGGCCTGCGCGGTGAGCCAGGCCGCGGCCGGCCACGCCAGCCTGGACGACCTGATCGACGCCGCTTGCTTTGGAGCGGAGGAAGGCCTATCATTGGGCCATGCCTTCATCGCCCCCTCGGTGAGCCGCCGCATCCGCTACGCCGTCTCCCTGGCCCGGGCCCCCAAGCCGGTGGTCGAGCGGCAGCGGGATCTCTACGACCTGGTGGGGACGGGCCTGCCCGCCTACGAGATGGCCGCGGCCGCCCTGGCCCACGTGGTCCTGGCCGACGGCGACCCGGTGGAGGCCATCCGCCTGGCCACCAACACCGGCGGAGACACGGACACCACCGCCGCCATCGCCGGGGCCATCGCCGGGGCCCTGCAAGGATCCGGGGCCTTCCCCCAGGCCTGGGTGGATCAAGTGGAGCGGGCCAACCAGGTGGACCTGGCCGGCTACGCCCGGCGCTACACCACGTTGATCGAAGGAGGAGTGGGGAGTTAGGAGTGGGGAGTGGGCCCAGAGGCAAAGATGATGGCCGGATGGCAAGATCACCGGGTGACACAAAACGGTCATTTGCCATGTCAACAGCTTTCGTCGTCCGTCCGCCGTCCTTCGTCTCATTGCCCAGTCGCCTGAATCTCCAGGTTTTCGTCTCTACCCAATCTTCGGTCTTGCGCCTTGAACCTCCATCCATCCCTTCCCCCGCACGGACATGCCAGAACACGCGCGTCGTTTCGACATGGTCACCCTGGGTGACCTGGTGGTGGATTTCATCGTTGGCGTGGAGCGCTTCCCCATCCGCCCAGGGGAGCACCAGCTCTCGGGCAGCCAGGTGCTGGAAGCCGGTGGAGCGGCCAACCTGCTCATCGCCGGCAGCCGGATCGGCCTGAGGTGTGGGGCCCTGGCCCGCCTGGGGGACGACATCTACGCCCGCTTCCTGGTGGACGTGCTGGCGGAGGAAGGGGTGGACGTCAGCGGGGTGGGGCTCCGCCCGGAGTGGCACACCACCGTGGCCGTGGTCCTGGTGGCGCCGGGCGGGGAGCATGTCTTCATCGGCGGCGGGGCCGGCTACCCGGACCAGGAACTGCCGCCCGACTGGCGGGCCCTGATCCAGGAGAGCCGAGTGCTCTTCGTGGAGGGCTACGCCTTCACGGACCTCTCCCCGGCCCTGGTGCTGGAGGCGGTGCAGGCCGCCCAGGAGGCAGGCACCCTGATCTTCTTCGACCCCGGCCCCCAGTTCGAGCCCGGGCCGGTGGCCGAGGCCCTGAGCCAGACGGTGGCGGCCAGCCAGGTCCTGCTGCTGACCCAGGAGGAGGCCCAGGAGCTGACGGGCCTGGCGGATCCTCGGGCTGCGGCGGAGCATTTCCGGCGGCAGGGGCCGGTCTGGGTGGTGATCAAGCAGGGCGCCCAGGGCTGCCTCCTGCACACCGCCACGGAGACGGTGCAGGTGCCCGCCTTCCCGGTCACTGTGCGGGACCCGGTGGGTGCAGGGGACAGTTTCGACGCCGGCATCGTCTACGCCTACCTCCACGGCCTCTCCCTGGAGGAGGCGGGGCGGCTGGCCAACGCCATGGGCGCGGCCACCGTCTCCCATGTGGGGGCCGGGCGCAAGGTGGCCCGCCGGGAGGAGGTGGAGGCGCTTTGGGGGAGGACGATAGAGAGATTAAAGATCGAAGATCGGGTCGAGAGAGAGTAAGAGACTGGAGAGTAGAGAGCGAGAGATTGGGAGAGTGGGCGACTTCCGTGACGCGTTTTGCCTCGATCTCCTGATCACCCAATTGCCTGACCACCCAAAACCATGTTCGAGATCCTGCCGTTTCGCACAACCCAGAGCCATGAGCTGGTCCGGCTGGAGGACCAGGTGCGGGACGTGGTGCGACGCAGCGGGGTAGACG
>WGCB01000657.1 GCA_015494005.1 Caldilineaceae bacterium | reverse complement strand
ATCCTGGACGGCCTGGAGGAGACTGGCGTCACCATCATGCTCATGGACGAGGGGATGGACACGGGGCCGGTCCTGGCCCAGGCCCGGCAGCCCATCCAGCCTCGGGAGACCGCGGCCAGCCTGGGGGCTCGCCTGGCAGAGCAAGGGGCCAAGCTGTTGGTGCGCACCCTGCCGGGTTGGCTGGCCGGGACTGTCCCTCCTGTGCCCCAGGAGGAGCTGCCCGGGGAGCCCAGCGTCTGCTCCCTGGTCAAGAAGGCGCACGGGCGCATCGACTGGCGGCAGCCTGCACAGGCCATTGAGCGCATGAGCCGTGCCTACGCCCCCTGGCCCAGTGCCTTCACCACCTGGAAGGGGCAGCCCTTCAAGATCTGGGAGGCGGAGGTGCGACCTGGGCAGGCGGAACCGGGGAGGGTGGTGGCCACCCCCGAGGGCCCGGCCGTGGGCACTGGCCAGGGGCTGCTGCTCCTGAAGCGGGTGCAGCCAGCTGGCAAGCGGATCATGTCCGTGGAGGAGTTTCTGCGGGGCGCCCGGGACTTCCTGGGCAGCAAGTTGGGCGAATCGTGATGCGCTGAAAGGGGCGGAAATTTGATCCAGACTGGGACCCGTGCTATACTGATCCCCAGTGTCGGGGCGTAGCGCAGCTCGGTAGCGCGCTTCAATGGGGTTGAAGAGGTCGGAGGTTCAAATCCTCTCGCCCCGACCTAGCAGACAGAACCAAGCGCTCTGACAAAAAGACCGGAACGATTCAAGCGTCGTTTCGGTCTTTTTGTTACCAGGCTTTTTGTTCCAGGCTTGCCTTTGGCTGGGATCCGTGCGTCATCCTGTCTCCTAGGCGGAAACCATTCGCACTTTGTTTGACAAAGCCCGTGTCACCAAGTATGATGTTCGCCAGGTGGTTTTTCTAAATTTGTTGATAAAATTCCTGCCGATAGACGGTGTACCGAAATCGACATTGAGCAGGATCGACCGATAGGGGGGCGAAGCCATGCGCGTTCTTTTTGTGGAGAAACAGGTGGACTACGAGCCGCAAGGCATCATGCACTTGTCGTCGGTGTTGCGAGAGGCGGGGCACGATGTGGCCCTGGCCATCGCTGCCCAGGAGGACCCGGTCCAGTTCGCTTACGACTACGAGCCGGACGTGGTGGCCTACAGTGTCATGACCGGCTCCCACACCTACTACTTTGACCTGAACCGGCGCATCCGGGAACGGCTCAACGGGAAGAAGGTCTACTCCATCTTTGGCGGCCCCCATCCCACCTTCTTCCCAGAGATGATCGAGGAGCCGGGCGTGGATGCCCTCTGCGTGGGCGAGGGCGAAGGCCCCATCGCTGACCTGATGGAGTCCCTGGAGAACGGCGGCGTCAAGCCAGACATCCCCAACTGGTGGTTCAAGATCGACGGCGAGATCGTCAAGAACCCGGTGCGGCCCCTGATCCGGGACCTGGGCGCTCTCCCTCTGCCCGACCGTCACCTCATCTACGATAAACATGCCTATCTGCGGGACGCGCCGGTGAAGCACTTCCTGGCTTCCCGGGGGTGCCCCTACCAGTGCACCTACTGTTTCAACCACGCCTACTACCAGATCTACAAGGGCGAGAAGCGGGGCTCCCAGCGGCCGGTGGATAGTATCATCGAAGAGGTGAACTGGGTTCGCTCCCAGTGGCCTTTGGAAAACGTGGTCTTCATCGACGACCTCTTCGTCATCTTCGATGACTGGCTGGAGGAGTTCGCAGAGAAGTGGCCCAAGGAGGTGGGGCTGCCCTTCTTCGCCAATGTGAAGGCGGACCTCATCGTGCGCGGGCCCCACAAGGTGGATCTGTTGAAGAAAGCCGGCTGCACCACGGTCAGCATGGGGATCGAGGCGGCCAACGACCGTATCCGCACCAAGCTGCTCAAGCGGCGCATGACCCGGGAACAGATGATCCAGGCCGGCAACCTCTGTCGAGACGCCGGCATCCACATCACCTCCACCAACATCCTGGGGCTGCCCACCTCCACCGTGGAGGACGACCTGGACACCATGCGCCTGAACGCCCAGGCTCGCATCTCCTACGCCCACGCCTTCATCTTCCAGCCCTACCCGGGGACGGAGCTGGGCCAGTTCACCCAGGACAACGGCTTCATGGTGGGCACCTTCGATGACATCCCCACCATCGCCTGGGATCGTTCCATCCTGGTGCGGGAAAACGAGGCGGAGGCCCGGCAGGTGGAGCATCTGCAGCGCTGGTTCGCCATCGGAGTGGAGTTCCCCTGGATGGAGCCCCTGATCCGGCTGCTGATCCGGGCGCCCCACAATCGGGTCATCGACGGCATCTACTGGTTCATCCACAAGGCCTGGAAGGGCTACGCCATCAGCCGCCGGGTGCATCCCACCAAGTTCAGCATCCGCAACCTGTGGAACGCGGCCACCCATTTCTTCCGCATGGACGCGTAGGTCAGTTAGGTCGGGCTCAGCTACATCGGCCAATCGCTTCCGCAAAAACAACAAAAGGCGCTGGGGACGATCCCCGGCGCCTTTTTGATGGGCTGTGTTGTTGGCCGAGCGGTTGTCAGATCAGCGTCCGCATGCGCACCAGGCGGTCCCCCAGGCGCTGCAAGGCATCGGCGATCTCTGGTTTCTGCTCCCGGCGCAGCTGCTCCACGGACTGGTTGAGCACGTTGAAGAAGGTCCCATCCAGGCGAGACAGGTTCAGGGAGACGATCTGCTCCAGCTCTTCCTCGCTGGCCGCTTTCAACATCTGGCGCACCAGCTGCAACGCTTCTTGACCGGTCATATCCACACCTCTCCTCTCGTGAGCGCGCCGGGCGCTCGTTCTCCCGGCGTCGTTGGGCCTATCGTGTTGGTGCTCCATTGTAGTTGAAATTTCCCAGGCGACCAAATCGCCTTCAACCGCCTGATCTCCTCGCTTTCCTTACCTTCCCAACCCTCTGTCCCTGCCTCTGACCGGCCGTCGGCCCTGCCCTCCAACTGTCACCTTCCGAAGGTTGCCCTGGCTTGCGTAAACTCACTTAACGGATCGTCCTACTGCAGACGTGAGCGAGGCCTGGTCTTTCCGCCAAATCAAGTAAGCCGGTACGGTTTACCCAGAGGGGAACGGGCCAAAGTACTATATTTTCTGGCAAGTCCCACTGGTACACTAAGTCCAGAAATCGACATTATCTTGTCGAGATAGGGCGGATGTGCATCGCCGAATCCGATACTGAAAGCCGAAGGAAAATCAAAGAGGCGTTTCAGTGTGTAGAAATTGTTTCGGCCTTACAGACCGTCGTCGCCCCGGCCCCTCGGGTACCCGTAAGGCGGGCGAACAAACCGAATCCAAATCCAAATCCAAATCCAGAGACATCGTTGCCGTACATCGAAGAGCACCCTGGAGAATTCACATGGCCCTATATGTTCGTGATTTGACAGCAGAGGAATGGGTTCAGATTGAGCAGATGATTCAGCATCCGGAAGGGGACCTGCCCGTGCAGCGGTTGCTCATTGTCCTGCTCTCCGCCCAGGGACATCGGGTGCAGGAGATCAGCCGGGAGGTCGGCCTTCATCCAATCAACATCCGCAAATGGATCCATCGCTTCAATGCCGAAGGCATCGAAGGCCTGCGCAGTGGAAAATCCCCCGGACGCCCTCCGGTTTTCAGCGAAGCCCAGCGAGCCCAGATCGTCCAGACCGCCAAAACCGACCCGCGGGATCTGGGGCTGCCCTTCTCCCAGTGGTCCTTGCAGCGCCTGCGCAAATACCTGATCCGAGAAGGCATCGTGGAGCGGATCAGCGTGGAGACCATCCGACAGGTCCTGCGGAGTCACGGTGTGAAACACAAGATGAACCAGAGCTGGCGGGCCGCCACGCCAGGGCGACACCTGGGCCGTTCCCCTGGTCAGCCGAACTCCTCCCTGTCCAACTCGCTTTCCAGCTTTTTCTCGTCATCCAGTTGAAGCCGCACCGGTAGCCTGGGCACAGGCTGCTAGCCCTCTTCACTCCATGGACACCGGCGCTTGCGTCGGTGTTTTTTCTTGGCCTATCCCCCGATGCCCAGTTCGTTGAGCCGAGCCCGCTGGAAGAAGCGGCGATAGGCCCGCACCTCCCCCAACAGCTCGTCCAGCTCTGCCTGGAGGAGGGCCCGGCTTCGGGTGGCATCCACGCC
>WGCB01000656.1 GCA_015494005.1 Caldilineaceae bacterium | reverse complement strand
GGAAATGGGCCAGCTGGTTGGCCCGGGCGTTGAGCTCCGTGTAGGTGAGCTGGGTCTCGCCAGCCAGCACGGCCACCGCGTCCGGGGAGCGCTCCACCTGCTCCTCCACCAGCTGATGCAGGCAGCGGTCGTGGGGGAAGGGGGCGGCGGTGTCGTTCCACTCCACCAGGATCTGGTGCTTTTCCTCCGGGCTGAGGAGCTCCAGGCGAGTGATGGGCTGGTCCGGGTCGGCCACGATGGCCTGGAGGAGGTTCTGGAAGTGGCGCAGCATGCGCTGGATGGTCTCCCGGTCGAAGAGGTCCGTGTTGTACTCCATGGCCCCGGCCAGCTGCCCTTCCTCCTCCAGGACGAAGAGGGTGAGGTCGAACTTGGCCGTGCCGCTGTGGGCCTCCACCGGCGCCAGGAGCAGCTCCGGCAGCTTCTGGGCCTGGACGGGGGTGTTCTGGATCACGAACATGACCTGGAAGAGGGGGCTGTGGCTCAGGTTGCGCTCGGGTTGCACCGCCTCCACCACCATCTCGAAGGGCAGGTCCTGGTGGGCGTAGGCGCCCAGGGCCACTTCCCGCACCCGCTTGACCAGCTCCCGGAAGGAGGGCTCTCCGGAGAGGTCCGTGCGCAGAACCAGGGTGTTGACGAAGAAGCCGATGAGGTTTTCGATCTCCGCCCGGTTGCGGTTGGCGATGGGCGAACCGACCACGATGTCCTCCTGGCCGGAGTAGCGGCTGAGGAGCACCTGGAAGGCAGCCAGCAGGGTCATGAAGAGGGTGGCCCCCTCCTTCCGGCTCAGCTCCAGGATGGCCTGGGAGAGCTCTGGCGGCAGGACGAACTTCTCGTAGTCGCCCCGGAAAGTCTGCACCGGCGGCCGGGGTCGGTCCGTGGGCAGCTCCAGGAGGGGCGGCGCGCCGGCCAGCTGCTCTTTCCAGTAGCGGATGTGCTGCTCCAGCACGTCGCCCTGGAGCCAGTTGCGCTGCCAGTGGGCGAAGTCCGCGTACTGGATGGGCAGTTCGGGCAGGGGGGAGGGTCGGCCGGCCAGGAAGGCCTCGTAGAGGACAGCGATCTCCTGGATGAGGACGCCGGTGGACCAGTCGTCCCCGATGATGTGGTGGATGGTCAGGAGGATCACGTGGTCCTCCTCGTCCAGGCGCAGGAGCCGGGCCCGGAGCAGAGGCAGTCGGTCCAGCTTGAAGGGCTTCTGGGCTTCCTCCGCGGCCAGGCGGGGGATGAGCGCCTCCTGCTCCTCCTTGGGAAGGTGGCGCAGGTCCGTGACCGGCAGGGTCAGGGTGAACTCCGGGTGGATGCGCTGGACAGGCTGGCCGTCCACCGTCTCGATGGTGGTGCGCAGGATCTCGTGGCGGCGGATGATCTCGTTGAAGGCCTTCTCTAGGGTGGGCACGTCCAGCTTGCCCTGGAGGCGCACCGACTCGGGGATGTTGTAGAAGGGGCTGTCCGGCTCCAGCTGGTCCAGGAACCAGAGGCGCTGCTGGGCGAAGGAGACGGGCATGGGGCCGTCCCGGGGGATGGGCTCGATGGGGGGAGCCTGGGTGCCTGCCTCGTTGCGCAGGGCGATCTCCACCTGCTCGGCCTGCTCCGCGATGGTGGGGGCCATGAAGAGGGTACGCAGGGGCAGCTCCACCTGGAAGGCCTCCCGGATGCGGGAGATGACCTGGGTGGCCAGGAGGGAGTGGCCGCCCAGCTCGAAGAAGTTGTCGAAGACGCTCAGCTCCTCCAGGCCCAGGACCTGGCTCCAGATGCCGGCCAGGACCTCTTCCGTGGCCGTGCGGGGCGGCACCACCGTCCCTTCCACCTGGCGCTGGCTCCAGTCCGGCTCGGGCAGGTTGCGCCGGTCCAGCTTGCCGTTGGGGGTGAGGGGGATGCGCTCCAGGGGCACGATGTAGGATGGGACCATGTACTCGGGCAGGCGCTCCTTGAGAAAGGCGCGGAGTTCTGAAATGGGTAAGGAGTAAGGAGTAAAGTCCGCTTCGCGGGCCCCCTCTTCCGACTCCCGACTCCCAACTTCCAACTCCCGTGCCACCACATAGGCCACCAGATGTTTCTGCCCCGCGGGGTTCGTCCGGGCCAGGACCACGGCCTCCTGCACCTGGGGGTGCTGGGTGAGGACCGCCTCGATCTCGCCGGGCTCCACTCGGTAGCCCCGGATCTTGATCTGGTGGTCCATCCGGCCCAGGAACTCGATGTTGCCGTCCGGCAGGTAGCGGGCCAGGTCACCGGTGCGGTACAAGCGGGAGGAGTAAGGAGTAAGGAGTAAGGAGTCGGGCGGGGCGGCTTGGCTAGCTTCGGACTTCCAACTTCCAACTCCCAACTCCTCTGCGGACACAAACCGCTCCGCAGTCAGCTCCGGCCGGTTGAGGTAGCCCCGAGCCACGCCGGCGCCGCCGATGTAGAGCTCACCGGGGACGCCGATGGGCACGGGCTGGCCGTGCCGGTCCAGGATGAACGTCTGGACGTTGGCGAAGGGCCGGCCGATGGGCACCATCTGGCCCTCGGACAGCTCCAGCTGGCTGCTCTCGAAGTAGGTGCTGTCGATGGTGGCCTCGGTCAGGCCGAAGGAGTTGATGAGTCGGGTCTCGGGCCCGCTGTAGGCCAGGAAGGAGCGGTACTCCTCCACGTACCAGCTGTCCGAGCCGCAGGCCAGCACCCGCATGAAGTCCAGCCGCTGGCCGGTCTGCTCCAGGTGCTGGATCAGCTGGCGCAGAACCGGCGGCACGAACTCCGCGCAGGTCACCTGCTCCCGGCGCATGAGCCCGTAGAGACGGTCCGGCTCCAGCAGCCACTCCCGGGGTGCCAGGACCAGCTTCCCGCCAGCGCAGAGGGCCCGGACCAGGTCACCGGAGAAGACGTCGAAGGCGAAGTTGGCCATCTGCAGGTGGCTGTCCGCCTGGCTCAGTTCGTAGGCCTCCTGCCAGGCGAAGAACATGTTGACCAAGTTGCGGTGCTCCACCAGGACGCCCTTGGCCTGGCCGGTGGAGCCGGAGGTGTAGATAGTGTAGACCAGGTGCTCCGGCCTCACCGGGGCGTTGGGGTTGGTGGTGGGTTCCAGGGCGATGGTGGGCCAGTCGGCGTCCAGCTGGACCACCGAGATGGGAGCCTGGAGATTGGCGATGGGGAGATAGGTCGCCAGGCTCTCCTGAGTGAGGAGGACCTTGGGCTGGGCGTCCTCCAGCATGAAGCGCAGGCGCTCGGCCGGGTAGGTGGGATCCAGGGGCAGGTAGGCGCCCCCGGCCTTGAGGACACCCAGGACAGCCACGATCAGCTGTACCGAGCGGTCCAGGGCGATGGCCACCCGCTCCTCGGGCCCCACGCCTCGCTGGCACAGGAAATGGGCCAGCTGGTTGGCCCGGGCGTTGAGCTCCGCGTAGGTGAGCTGGGTCTCGCCAGCCACCACGGCCACCGCGTCCGGGGTGCGCGCCACCTGCTCCTCGATGAGCTGATGGACGCAGCGATCCAGAGGGAAATCCCGGGCGGTGTCATTCCACTCCACCAGGATCTGGTGCTTCTCCTCCGGGCTGAGGAGCTCCAACCGGTCCACAGATTGGTCCGGGTCCTGGACGATGGCTTGGAGCAGATTCTCGAAGTGACCCAGCATCCGCTCCACCGTGGCCTGGTCGAAGAGGTCCGAGTTGAACTCCATGGAGGCGTCCATGCCGTCCGCTTCCTCGGCCAGGGAGAGGGTGAGGTCGAAGGTGGCCGTGCCCGGATCCACGTCGATCTGCTCCATGCGCAGGCCGCCGGGCATCTCACCCTTCCGGGCTTGTCCCCCGGCGTTCTGGAGGATGAACATGACCTGGAAGAGGGGATTATGGCTCATGTCCCGCTCGGGCTGCAGGGCCTCCACCAACATCTCGAAGGGCAGATCCTGGTGGGCGTAGGCGTCCAGGGTGGTCTCCCGCACCTGCCGGAGGAAGGCCCGAAAGCTGGGGCTGCCGGAGAGGTCGGCGCGTAGGACCAGGGTGTTGACGAAGAAGCCGATGAGCCCCTCGATCTCCGCCCGGTTGCGGTTGGCGATGGGCGTGCCCACAGTCAGGTCGTCCTGGCCGGAGTAGCGGTGGAGGAGCACCTGGAAGGCGGCCAGCAGGGTCATGAAGAGGGTGGCGCCCTCCCGCTGGCTCAGGGCCTTGAGTTCGTCGATCAGCGGCTTGGGCAGCTTCCGGGAGCAGGTGCCGCCCCGGGAGGTCTGCACCGCCGGCCGGGGCCGGTCCGTGGGCAGCTCCAGGACAGGCAGCTCGCCCTCCAGCTGCTCCTTCCAGTAGCGGAGCTGCTCCTCCAGCACCTCGCCCTGGAGCCAGTTACGCTGCCACTCCGCGAAGTCCGCATACTGGATGGGGAGCTCGGGCAGGGGGGAGGGCTCGCCCCGGAGGAAGGCCGGGTAGAGGGCGCCGATCTCGCCGATGAGCACGCCCATGGACCAGCCGTCGGAGATGATGTGGTGCATGGTGAAGAGGGCGATGTGCTCGTCCTGGGCCAGGCGTAGCAGGCGCATGCGCAGGAGGGGGCCCTTGGTCAGGTCAAAGGGGCGCTTGGCCTCCTCGTTGGCCAGCCAGAGGGCCTTGGCCTCCCGTTCCTCCGCCGGCAGGTGGGTCAGGTCGATGACCGGCACCTCCAGCTCCCACTCCGGGTGGATCACCTGGACCGGTTCCCCGTCCAGGGTGTCGAAAGTGGTGCGCAGGGTCTCGTGGCGGCGCACGATCTCGTTGAGGGCGCGGCGCATCACCTCCACGTCCAGGGGGCCGGTGAGGCGCACCGCGGCGGGGATGTTGTAGAAGGGACTGTTGGGCTCGAACTGGTCCAGGAACCAGAGGCGCTGCTGGGCGAAGGAGAGGGGGAAGACGTAGACCTCCTCTTCCTCTTCCCCATCCCAGGTTTCATCCCAGGTCTCCTCCGGCTGGCCGGCGAGGCCGTTGTCGCGGAAGGCGTCCTGGGTCGGTTCGTCCTGGATCGGTTCGTTCGAGATGTGCAGCGTGTCGTTCATGGAATCGGTGTCGCGTTCGTCGAAAGCGTCAATCACGGGGCTTGGTCTCCGCTGGGGGCTTGCGGGCTGGCTGGGCTGGGGATTTCTGCCCGTTGCCGCCCCGTCCGGATGGTCCGTTCTTGGCCGCCAGCCGGGAGCGCTTCACCCGGCGCGCCCGGCGGGAGACCGGGGTGATGGCCGGCGCTTGGCTCTCCGTTCCCCGCCGCTGGGCCACCTCCACCTCGTGGGCGATGTGGGCGATGGAGGGGTTGTGGAAGAGGGAGCGGAGAGGGAGCTCCACGTGGAACTCGTCCCGGATGCGGGAGATGAACTGGGTGGCCAGGAG
>WGCB01000655.1 GCA_015494005.1 Caldilineaceae bacterium | reverse complement strand
GCCGGCCCTCTTCCAGGAGGAGTACCAGGACGTCTTCACCGGCAACGAGCGCTGGAACCAGGTGCCCGTCTCCGGCGGCGTCCTCTACAACTGGGACCCGGAGAGCACCTACATCCAGGAGCCGCCCTTCTTCAAGGACATGACCCTGGAGATCCCGCCGGTGAAGCCCATCACCCACGCCCGGGTCCTGGCTGTGCTGCCGGACAGCACCACCACGGACCACATCAGCCCGGCTGGGGCCATCGCCCCGGGGAGCCCCGCGGCCAAGTACCTGGAGGCCCACGGCGTGCCCCGCTCTGAGTGGAACAGCTACGGCAGCCGCCGGGGCAACCACGAGGTGATGATGCGGGGCACCTTCGCCAACATCCGCATCAAGAACCAGATGCTGGACGGGGTGGAGGGCGGCTACACCATCCACGTGCCCAGCGGCGAGCGGATGACCATCTTCGATGCGGCCATGCGCTACCAGGAGGAGGGCATCCCCCTGCTGGTGCTGGCCGGCAAGGAGTACGGCACCGGCTCCAGCCGGGACTGGGCAGCCAAGGGGCCCCTGCTGCTGGGCGTGCGGGCCGTCATTGCGGAGAGCTACGAGCGCATCCACCGCAGCAACCTGGTGGGCATGGGCATCCTGCCCCTCCAGTTCAAGCCCGGGGAGAGCGTCCAGAGCCTGGGCCTCACCGGCTTCGAGGAGTACGACATCCTGGGCCTGAGCGACGACATGGTCCCGGGCCAGGAGTACACGGTCCGAGCCACGGACAAGGAGGGGAAGGTCACCGAGTTCCAGGTGATCAGCCGCATCGACACCCCGGTGGAGGTGAACTACTACCGCAACGGCGGCATCCTGCACACCGTGCTGCGCCGCCTGGCCTCCGAGTGAGGCCCGTACCTGAGCCGAGGACAGAGCCCCCGCGACCCGCGCTCTGTCGCCTATTTCTGTGAGGAGAAACGCATGAGTGTGATGGTCAACGAACCCGTGGAGTACGAACTCTCGGCCTGGGATCTCTCCGAGCTGCTGCCGGAGCCCAGCGAAGAGGAGATCGCCCGCCACACCGCCCGGCTGGAGGAGAGCGTGGCGGCCTTCGAGCAGGTCCGGGAAGAACTCTCCTCGGAGATGGACCCGGCCCGGCTGGTGGAGATCCTGGGCATGTACGAGTCCATCGTGGAGCAGATCTACGTCCTGAGCGCCTACGGCAACCTCTGGTTCTCCCAGGACACCCAGCGCCCGGAGGCCCTGGCCTACCGCAACCGCATCCAGCAGCTGGTCACCCAGGTGCAGAACCGCATCCTCTTCTTCAGCCTCTGGTGGAAGAGCCTGGAGGACGAGGAGGCGGAGCGGCTCCTGCCCCGCAAGGAGGATCATCCCGACTTCCGCCACTTCCTGGAGGAGATGCGCCTCTTCAAGCCCTACACCCTGGACGAGAAGTCGGAGCAGATCATCAACATCAAGGATGCCAACGGGATCAACGCCCTCCTCACCGTCTACTCCCTGCTCACCAACCGGCTGGAGTTCACCCTGGAGGTGGACGGGGAGACCAAGACCCTGACTCGGGGAGAGCTCATGAGCTACGTCTACTCCCCGGACCCGGCCATGCGGGCCGCGGCCTACCAGGAGTTCTACCGGGTCTACAGCCAGGAAGCCCCCATCCTGGCCCAGATCTACGTGAACCGGGTGCGGGACTGGGCCAACGAGAACGTGGATCTCCGGGGCTTCGAGTCCCCCATCGCGGTGCGCAACCTCTACAACGACATCCCGGACGAGGCGGTGGAGGTGCTGCTCCAGGTGGCCCGGCGCAACGTGGGCATCTTCCAGCGCTACTTCCAGCTGAAGGCCCGCTGGCTGGGCGTGGAGAAGCTGCGCCGTTACGACATCTACGCGCCCCTGGCCTCCTCGGACCGGACGGTGCCCTACAAGGAGGCGGTGGCCGCAGTGCTGGAGACCTTCCGCCAGTTCGACGAGGAGGTGGCCCAGAAGGCGGAGCGGGTCTTCGCCCAGCGGCACATCGACAGCGAGGTGCGCAAGGGCAAGCGGGGCGGGGCCTTCTGCGCCACGGTGCTGCCCCGGCTCACCCCCTACGTGCTCATGAGCTACACGGGCAAGGTGCGGGACGTGGCCACCCTGGCCCACGAGCTGGGCCACGCCATCCACAGCATGATGGCCGAGGAGCACTCCATCCTGACCCAGCACCCCTCCCTGCCCCTGGCCGAGACGGCCTCGGTCTTCTCCGAGATGCTCATGACCGACCGGCTCCTGGCCGAGGAGAAGGATCCCCTGGTGCGCCGGGAGATCCTGGCCGCGGCGGTGGACGACATGTACGCCACGGTCATGCGCCAGGCCTTCTTCGTCCTCTTCGAGAAGGAGGCCCACGCGGCCATCCTGGCCAACCGCTCCCCAGAGGAGCTGAACGAGCTCTACATGGCCAACCTGCGGGAGCAGTTCGGGGACAGCCTGGAGCTCTCCCCAGAGTTCCAGCACGAGTGGGTGAGCATCCCCCACATCTACTACACCCCCTTCTACTGCTACGCCTACAGCTTCGGCCAACTCCTGGTCCTGGCCCTCTACCGGCGCTACCAGCGGGAAGGGGAGGCCTTCAAGCCCGGCTACCTGAAGATCCTCTCCTACGGCGGCTCGGCTCGGCCCCAGGAGATCCTGAGCGAGGCCGGCATCGACATCACGGACCCGGACTTCTGGCAGGGGGGCTTCGACGTGATCCACGAGATGATCCAGGAGCTGGAGGCCATTCAGCTCTGATCGGGCCGATGGGAATCCGACACCGAAAAGGGGCGCCCGTGCGGGCGTCCCTTTTTCGTCCACTTTCCCCGGTTCATGGGGTTGAAGGGGTGTGGTATACTGGAAGGCGTGACACGTCGCGTCATGCCCGGCTGCCCGGGGCATGGACAGAGGCGAAACCAGAGTCGGAGGTGACGTTATGGCTGCTCACAACCCCACCAAGCCCGTGGATCCTCGGGAGTTGGCCCGTCAGATCCAGGTGGATCCCGAGACCTTCACCGGGGAGTTCACCACCCGGACGGGCCAGCGGATCCGCGTGCGCCTGATCCGCCCGGAAGACGTTGGCCTGCTGGTGGATTTCTTCCACCACCTCTCCCCGGAGACCCGCTGGCGGCGCTTCCACACCACGGCCACGGACGTGGATGAGTCGGTGGTCTGGGAGCGGGCCCAGGAGCTGGCGGACGTGGACAACCACACCCTGGGCGGCGCGGTCCTGGCCCTGGTGGACGGCCCGAACGGGGAGGAGCTGGTGGGCGTGGCCCGGGTGGCTCGCTCCCCGGAGGAGCCGGCCAGCCCCGACGCGGAGGTGGCCATCGTGGTGCGGGACGACTACCAGGGCCAGGGGATCGGCACCAGCCTGCTCTACCTGCTCTATCGACTGGCCGAGCGCATGGGCGTGGAGGCCATCCGGGCCACGGTCCAGGCGGACAACAGCAACCTGCTGGAGGTGATCCGGCACCTGGACTGGCCGGTGGAGATGGAGACCCAGCAGGGCGAGACGGCCATGACCGTCCACGTGCGGCGCAAGTCCAGCCAGCCCAGCTCCCGGGACGAGGCGAAGGCGTAGTCCAAAAACCGGCTTCGTGTTGACATAAAATCCAGGATGATTGACAGAAAAAGGGCGAGCCACCGGG
>WGCB01000654.1 GCA_015494005.1 Caldilineaceae bacterium | reverse complement strand
CCGATGATGATGCCCAGCATGGTCAGCACGCTGCGCAGTTTGTTGGCCGCCAGGGCCCGCATGGCGATGCGGATGGACTCAACGAGCTTCATGGCTGCCCTCCACTGCCGCCGTCTCCTGGGATGCCGCCTTGCTCTCCTCCCGCTCCACCAGCCCGTCCCGGATGTGGATGATGCGGTGGCAGTAGTCCGCGGTCTCGGGATCGTGGGTCACGAAGACGATGGTGATACCCTGCTCCTGGTTGAGCCGGCGGAAGAGCTCCATGATCTCGTGGCTGGTCTTGGTGTCCAGATTGCCCGTGGGCTCGTCCGCCAGGATGAGCCGGGGGTGGTTGACCAGGGCCCGGGCGATGGCCACTCGCTGCTGCTGGCCGCCAGAGAGCTCGTTGGGCTTGTGGTCCAGGCGGTCCCCCAGCCCCACCTGGGTCAGGGCGGCCGCGGCCCGTTCCCGGCGCTCCCGGCCGCTCAGCCCGGCGTAGACCAGGGGCAGCTCCACGTTGACCAGAGCCGTGGTCCGGGGCAGCAGGTTGAAACTCTGGAAGACGAAGCCGATCTTGCGGTTGCGGATCTCGGCCAACGCGTCGTCGTCCAGGCGGCTCACGTCCACCCCATCCAGGCGGTAGCTCCCCGCGGTGGGCACGTCCAGGCAGCCGATGATGTTCATCAGCGTGGACTTGCCGCTGCCGCTGGGTCCCATGATGGCCAGCATTTCCCCGTGGAAGATGTCCAGGTCCACGCCTCGCAGGGCCCGCACCTCCACATCCCCCATGCGGTAGATCTTCTGCAGGCCCCGCACCTGGATCACCGGCTCTGAGCCGTTGGGGCGAGTGCCAGGGCCGTTGGGGTGAGGGCGGTTCGGTTCGTGGCGGGTGAAGAGTTTGCGAAACATGGCGAGGCCTGGTCTAGTTTCCTCCGAAGATGGCGCTGCGCAGCCGCTCCTCGCTGCTGGCCCGGATCAGGGCGATGGTGTCTCCATCCTGCAGGCCGGCCAGGACCTGGCTGGTGCGCTCGTTGCGCAGGCCCAGCTCCACCTCCTGGAGGACCGGCTCCCCGTTGACGATCTTCTGGACGAAGGCCCGGCCCGTCTCCCGGTCCACCTGGATGAAGCGGTTGGGGATGAGGAGCACGTTGTCCACCTGGGCCGTGGTGATGATGGCCGTGGCGCTCATGCCGGCCCGCAGGGGCGCATCCGTGGGATCCGGGACGATCTCCACCTCGTAGGCCACCACGCCCCCCACCTCGTCCGCGGTGGGGGAGATGCGGGTGACCTTGCCGGTGATCTCCTCGTCCGGCAGGGCGTCCAGGCTGATGCGCACGCTCTGGCCCACCCGCACCTGGGCCACGTCGATCTCGTCCACCAGGACGGTCATGTGGTAGCTGTTCAGGTCCGTGAGGACGATGGCCGGCAGGGATCCGCCCCCGTAGAGCTCGCCCTGGCGCACGTTGACCTGGCTCACGATGCCGTCGAAGGGGGCCCGGAGCTGGGCATTCTCCAGGGTGATCCGGGCCTGTTTCCGGCTCAGTTCGGCCTGGCGCACCTGGGCCCGGGCGATCTCCAGGTCCTCGGGATCCGGCCCCTCCAGGAGCTGGTCCAGGGTGTTCTGCGCGGTGAGCAGGTTGCTGCGAGCCTGGCGCAGGTTCAGCTCGGCCTGGGCGATCTGGCTCAGGGCCGCGGAGATCTCCGCCTCCGTGGGGGGGCGGGTGGCCAGCTCGAACTGGGCCTTGGCCACCTCGTAGGCGATGGTGGCCTGTTCCAGCTGAGCGGACTGAGGCAGGGCCCCCACGTTGGGCAGGTGTTTGACCTGGTCGTAGGCCTGCTGGGCCTGGCGCAGGTTGGCTTCGGCCTGGCGCACCTGGGACTCCTGGACCGCCAGCTCTTCCTGGGAGGGGCCGGCCAGGAGCTGCCGGTAGCTGGCCTGGGCGCTCTCCAGGGCGGCCTCCGCGCTGGCCACGCTGGCCTGGGCCACGCTGACATTGGCCTGGGCCGCGGCGATGTCCTCCTCCGCGGGGGGCGACTCCAGCTTGGCCAGCTTGGCCCGGGCGATCTCCAGGCTGACGTCTGCTTGCTCCAGGGCCAGCTCCAGGTCCGTGGTGTCCAGCTGGGCCAGGAGCTGGTCCTGAGCCACGGCCTGGCCCACGGCCACCAACACCTGATCCACCCGGCCAGCGGAGCGGAAGGAGAGGCTCACCTGGGCTTCCGGTTCGATGTTCCCGGTGGCGCTCACCGTGCTGGCGATGGTGCCCCGGGAGACCTGGACGGTCTCATAGCTGGGTTCCTGGGCCTCGGCCTGGGCTGGCGCCACGAAGCGCTGGTAGCCGAACCAGCCGCCCACGCCCAGCAGGGCAATGAGAAGTAGAAAAGTGAGGAGACGTTTCATGGGGACTCGCAACCAAATGGCTAGGATGATGGCGCCTCGGCGCCTGCTGTCGACCTTCAACTGTTCCAGTATACCCGGTCCAGGACCGGAAGACTGTAATCCAGACTGTGCTATGCTCTACGAGTTTGGGCGGCCAATGGTTTCCACTGGGCCTGGCCCCCATCCCCAGGCAGAGCGACGGAGGCCTCCCCAGGGTGGAGTCGCTCCGCCACCGCCTGGAGCAGCCCATGGAACTCGGCCACGGAGCTCACCTGCACCAGACGCTGGTGCAGGTCCCGGATGCCCGAGTAGCCCTTGAGGTAGCGGGCGATGTGCTTGCGCACCAGGATCAGGGCCATGTCCTGGCCGTAGAAGTCGGCCATGCGCCGGAAGTGCTCCGCGATGACCGGCGCCTTCTCCAGGAAGGGCACCTGGTGCCGATCCCGGCCCTGGAAGATCCAGGGGTGGCCCATGGCGCCTCGCCCCACCATGACCGCCGCGCAGCCGGTGTGGCGCTTCATCCGGGCCACGTCCGCCACGGTGACCACGTCCCCGTTGCCGATGACCGGCAGGCGGGTGGCGGCCACGATCTCTCCGATGGCGTCCCAGTCGGCCTGGCCGCTGTAGCCCTGGCTCTTGGTCCGGGCGTGGACAGCCACCAGGCTGGCGCCGTTCTCCTCCATGGCCCGCACCACCTCCAGGTAGTTTCGGCTCTCCTCGTCCCAGCCCAGGCGGATCTTGCCCGTCACCGGCACGGAGACGGCCCGGGTCAACGCCCGGAAGATGCGTCCGATCTTGCTCGGGTCCCGGAGCAGGCCGGCCCCGGCCCCCTTGCCGCTGATCTTGCGCACGGAGCAGCCCATGTTCACGTCGATGATGTGGGGGCCCAGGGCCTCGATGCGCCGGGCCGCCTCCACCAGCAGGGTCTCGTCGTTGCCGAAGATCTGGAAGACCACCGGGTATTCCTGGGGATTGGCAGCCAGCATCTGCCGGGTCCGCTCGCCGCCGCCCTGGACGATGGCCTCCGCGGAGACGAACTCGGTGTAGCTCATGGCCGAGCCGAACTCCTGGCAGAGGGAGCGGTAGGGCAGGTCGCTAAAACCGGCCATCGGTGCTAAAATCACGTCACCGAAGACGGGCACATCCCGCACCCAGAAGACCGGCTGGCGTGCCGGGTCCCGGAGCGACTGGGGGATTGAAGTCGGCGTCGAAATGCGGATCGATGTCTGCGTTGATGGGTGGTTCGATGTACGGTTCATAGTCCTACAGTATACCGTCAGGGCGGGCAAAGGACGAAACCGGAGGACCCACGGAACGCGCCGTTTCCTGGGGCGACTTTCCAGGGGCTGTGGACGCTCTCCGAGGGCTGGCGAGGGTGTTTTTCCAGAGGAGCTTGCAGAAGGACGAGGCCATGAAGATCTACACTCGGGGCGGTGATCAGGGGGAGACATCCCTGTTTGGCGGGCGGCGGGTGGCCAAGGACCATGTGCGCATCGAGTCCTACGGCCAGGTGGACGAGCTGAACGCCCTCCTGGGGGTGGCGCTCCTCCACGTGGACCATCCCCAGCTCCAGGAGCGACTGCGGCGCATCCAGTCGGAGCTCTTCACCCTGGGCGCGGACCTGGCCACCCCCTTGGACGTGGCCAGCGACTACGTGGTGCGCATGGACCAGGCTCCAGTGGCCCGCCTGGAGCAGGAGATCGACCAGGCCGAGGCGGAGCTGCCACCCTTGCGCCATTTCATCCTGCCTGGGGGCGGGGCAGGCGCCGCTCACCTGCACCTGGCCCGCACGGTCTGCCGCCGGGCAGAGCGGGCCACGGCTCGCCTGGCCGGGCAGGAGCCGGTGAACCCCGCGGCCCTGGTCTACCTGAACCGCCTCTCGGATTGGCTCTTCGTCATGGCTCGCCTGGTGAACCACCGGGAAGGCCAGGCCGAAACCCCCTGGATCTCCCCGCGCCTGGCCCAGGACGCCCCGGATCGGGCCTCGGAGGAAAGCTCTGGCACGCCGTAGCGTCCACCGGGACGCTCCTCAGCTGCCTGGCTCTTCCCAGACCATGGCCGCCACCCGCCGCCCCGCCAGGCGGGCAAAAAGATGGCCGAGCCGCCACTTGCGCCGCAGCGGACTCGGCATGTCCTCTGGTTCGATTTCCCGGAAGCCAAACTGCCGATAGTAGGAGACGTTCCGCCCCTCGCAGAGCAGGTAGATGGGCGCGGGGTGGGCCTGCAACAGGTGTCGCACCAGGGCTTGGCCGATGCCCCGGCCTCGCACGTCCGGGCGCACCACCAGGCTGCCCAGCTCTCGCACCGGCGTTTCCCTGGGGCCCAGGCGCTTCATCTGGGCGATCCCCAGGACAGCGCCCTCCTCGCCCACAGCCACCACGAAGTTGGGCCACTTCAGCGCGGTGGGGTCCAGGCGCTCCCGCCAGATCCAGCGCCGGATCAGCCCGGCATCCTGGGGGCAGGCCGGGCGCACGGTGACATGGAGCTGGCCTGAGCTCATGCCTCGTCCGGGGGCGCGCCCACCTGGACGCCGCTCAGGTTCTCCAGGGCTTTGACCAGGGCGTGGTTGCCCTCGCTGCCCAGGCCCCGGGCCTGGAGGGTGCGGTAGAAGTTGAAGACCAGGCTGCTGAGGATCACGGGCACGCCCAGCTGGTCCGCCTCCCGCAGGATCAGGCGCACGTCCTTCTGCTGCAGGTCGATGGTGAAGCCCGGCCGCCAGTCCCGACGGATGATCTGGGGGCCTCGGTTGCTCAGCATCCAGCTGCCGGCCGCTCCCTGGGTCACCGCCTCCAGGGCCTTCTCCAGGTCCACACCCCCGGCCTGGGCAAAGACCAGGGCCTCGCACATGGCCAGGCAGTTGCCCACCACCAGGATCTGGTTGACCAGCTTCACCGTCTGCCCTGCGCCGTGGCCGCCCACGTGGGTGATGGCTTTGCCCATGGCCTGGAAGGCGGGCATGGCCCGCTCCACCTGCTCTGGGTCGCCCCCCACCATGATGCTCAAGGTGCCCCGCTGGGCCCCCTCGCTGCCGCCGCTGATGGGCGCGTCCAGCATGTGGATGCCCTTCTCCTGGAGCTTCTGGGCGATCTCGATGGTGGCCTGGGGGCTGATGGTGCTCATGTCGATGACCAGGGCCCCGGCGCGGGCGCCGTGGATCACCCCCTGCTCGCCCAGGATCACCTCCTCCACGTCCGGGGTGTCGCTGACGCAGGTGATGATGATGTCCGTGTGGGCGGCCACGTCCGCGGGGCTGCTGCCGGCCTCCGCGCCCTCGGCCACCAGGGGATCCATGCGGCTGGCGGTGCGGTTCCAGACTCGAACAGGGAAGCCTGCCTTGAGCAGGTTGCGGGCCATGCCGCTTCCCATGATGCCCAGGCCGATGAATCCGATGCGTTCGCTCATGTTCGCCTCCTGTGGGTGCTTGGCGGGGATGCGGTTGGTCGTCAGGATGGGGGCTCTGGGGGCTCAGCGCACGCTGGCCAGGGCCTCCCGCAGCGCGCTGAGCAGGAGGAGCACGTTCTCCACCCGGCTGTTGAAGCCCATGAGGCCGATGCGCCAGACTTGGCCGGCCAGGGGGCCCAGGCCGTTGGCGATCTCGATGTTGTAGTGGCTGCGCAGGAAGCGGACCACCTTGGCCCCGTCCACACCCTTGGGCACCCGCACGGTGGTCAGGCTGGCCAGGCGGTGCTGGTGCTCCACATGGCACTCCAGGCCCAGGTCCGCCAGGCCCATCCAGAAGAGCTCCGCGTTGTTCTGGTGCCGCTGCCAGCGCTCGGAGAGCCCCTCCTCCGCCACCAGGCGCAGGGCCTCTCGCAGGGCGTAGTTCATGTTGATGGGGGCGGTGTGGTGGTAGACCCGCTCCTGTCCCCAGTATTGGCCCACCAGGGTCATGTCCAGGTACCAACTGGTCACTTTGGTGCGTCGGTTCAGGACCTTCTCCATGGCCCGGTCGTTGAAGGTGAGGGGCGCGATGCCTGGCGGGCAGCTCAGGCACTTCTGGCTGCCGCTGTAGGCCGCGTCGATGCCCCAGGCGTCCACGAAGAGGGGCACGCCTCCCAGGCTGGTGACCGTGTCCACCAGGAGCAGGCAGTCGTAGCTCTGGCAGAGCTCACCCACCCCGTCCAGGGGCTGGGCCGCGCCGGTGGATGTCTCCGCGTGGACCAGGGCCAGGATGGCGGGCCGGTGGGTCTCCAGGGCCTCCTGGATCTCCGTGAGGGAGAAGACCTGCCCCCAGGCCTTCTCCAGACGGCGCACATCCCCTCCGTAGCGGCTGGCCATCTCGCAGAGACGCTCGCCGAAGTAGCCGTTCACCCCCACCAGGATCACGTCCCCGGGCTCCACCAGGTTGGCGATGGCAGCCTCCATGGCCGCGCTGCCCGTGCCGCTCACCGGGATGGTGAAGCTGTTGCCCGTCTGCCAGGCGTAGCGCAGCAGCTCCTTGATCTCCTCCATGACCTGCAGGAAGTAGGGGTCCAGATGGCCCACCTGACGCATGCCCAGGGCCTGGAGCACCCGCGGGTGGGCGTTGGAGGGGCCTGGGCCCAGGAGGAGCCGTGGCGGTGGATCGAGCTGGGGCGGGTGGATGCGGTGGAAGTCAGTCACTGGGGGGAGCTTGAACTGGTTCATAGGTGGCCACCTTTCGGTCGAGCGTGGGAGGGGCGGGTTTGCCATGCTGTCTGGTTGAACCGTTTCTGTAATGATACGGGCTGTGGGGAAAAATGCAAGCGCTGTCCCTGGTGGAGCCCGCGGTGGAAACATCCGGGGGCTGGGGCGATGTCGGGG
>WGCB01000653.1 GCA_015494005.1 Caldilineaceae bacterium | reverse complement strand
GGGTGGGGTGCAGTATACGATGCCTGCCTGGGGCTGTCAACGACTACGGGCGATCCGCGCTGAGACCTGTGGGAACAGGGCTCGCCCTGTTCGCCCTCTAGATTTTTGGCCCTTGCAAGATACTCGGTTTCGGTGTAGAGTTCCGGATGGAATCTCCCCGGCATCCCCCGCAGTGCCACGCCGCCAGGCTCCGACACCCCCGCTGTCCCATCGGCTGAGCAGTTCACTGGCTGCCACGTGTCCGTTCACTTCCCAGATTTCCACCCACTCCCATCGTTTTACCGCATGGTTTTACCACAAGGAGGAGATGCCACATGACTTCCAGACTTCGTATCCTGCTTTCCGCCCTGCTGATCGGGATCATCCTGGTGGTGGCGGGTTGCGCGGCCCCCGCGGCCCCGTCCGCACCGGCAGCGGAAGCCCCCCAGGCGGCGGAGGAGGGCCAGGCCGCCGAGGCCCAGCCTGCCCAGGCCATGCCCGAGGCGAGCGACACCCTCATCATCGCCATTGCGGAGGACACCGCCTCCCTGGACCCGGCCCGCTCCTTCGAGACCCTGCCCTCCATCATCCACAAGGCCACCTACCAGACCCTGGTCACCTTCCCGCCGGACTCGGTGGAGAAGGTCATCCCGGACCTGGCCACCCGCTGGGAGATCTCCGACGACGGCACGGTCTACACCTTCACCCTGGACCCGGATGCCGTCTTCAGCAACGGAGACCCGGTGACGGCCAGCGACGTGGTCTTCTCCTTCAACCGGCTGAAGAACATCACTGGCAACCCCTCCTTCCTGGCCGAGACCATCGCCTCGGTGGAGGCCCCGGACGAGGGCACGGTGGTCCTCACCCTGACCCAGCCGGACCCGGCCATCCTGGCCAAGCTGGTCTTCGGCGCCTTCAGCGTGCTGAACCAGGCGGAGGTGGAGGCCCATGGCGGCACGGCCGGAGAGGACGCGGCCACCGCGGACACGGCCGAGGAGTGGCTGAACCAGAACTCTGCCGGCAGCGGCCCCTACGTCCTGGAGAGCTGGGAGCCGGGCGTGGAGACGGTGCTGGTGCGCAACGAGAACTACCCCGGGGATCCCCCGGCCATGGCCCGGGTCATCTTCCGCAACATCCCCGAGGCCGCCACCCAGAAGATCCAGCTGGAGGCCGGGGACATCGACATCGCCATGGACCTGAACGCGGACCAGGTGGCCTCCCTGGAGGGCAACCCCAACGTGGAGGTCTTCCAGGGCCTGAGCGACACCCTGGTCTTCCTGAAGGGGAACATGGACCCGGAGATCGGCGGCCCCTTCAGCGACCCCACGGTGATGGCCGCGGTGCGCTACGCCCTGGACTACGAGGGCATCCGCCTGCTGGCCGGCGGCCAGTCCGTGACCCCCGCCTCCATGCTGCCCGTGGGCTTCCTGGGCGCCTACCCGCCCAACTCGGGCCCCAGCCGGGACGTGGAGAAGGCCAAGGCTCTCCTGGCCGAGGCTGGCTACGGGGACGGCCTGGAGGCCGAGCTGGCCTACCCGGACTTCACCTTCGCCGGCATCAACTTCGGCACCTTCGCCCAGAAGGTCCAGGCGGACCTGAACGAGGCCGGATTCAACATCACCCTGGCCCCCGCGGAGATCCAGGTGGCCCTGGAGGCCTACCGCCAGGGCACCGAACCCTTCGGCCTCTGGCTCTGGCTGCCCGACTACCGGGACTCCCTGGACTACGTGGAGTTCCTGCCTGATGGCGTGGTGGGCAAGCGGCTGAACTGGACCAGCGAGAACGCGGATCCGGAGATCCTGGCCCTGCGGGATCAGCTGAAGGTGGAGACGGACGATGCGATCCGGGAGCAGCTCTTCCGGCAGATGCAGGACTATCTGATGGAGAAGGGCCCCTACGCTCCCCTGGTGCAACCGGGCCTGCAGATCGGCCTCAACGCCCAGCTGCAGGGCTTCGTCTACAATCCCCAGTGGCGGGTGGACGTCTCCCTGCTCAGCAAGTAGCAACCGCTCGGCTTCCGGGAAGCACCCAGCTTCCCGGAAGCCGGCCAGGCAACCAACCCTCCCATGCCCGTCTACCGCTACATCCTGCGCCGTCTGGCCCTGACCATCCCCCTGCTCTTCGGGATCACCCTGATGGCCTTCGTCATCTCCCACGCCGTCCCCGCGGACCCGGTGACGGCCAACCTGGGGCAGAAGGCCATGTCGGACCCGGAGATCGTGGCCGCCTTCCGCGCTGAGTGGGGGCTGGACAAACCCCTGCCCCAGCAGTACCTCATCTACCTGGGCAACCTACTCCAGGGGGACCTGGGCCGCTCCATCAAGAGCCGACGGCCGGTGCTGGAGGATCTGCGGGCCTTCCTGCCCGCGACCCTGGAGCTGGCCACCGCCTCCATCCTCTTCGGGGCCATCCTGGGGCTGATCCTGGGGCTGGCCTCGGCCCTGTGGCGGAACAGCTGGCTGGACCACGGGGTGCGGGTGGTCTCCCTCTTCGGGGTGAGCATGCCCGTCTTCTGGCTGGCCCTGCTGGCCCTCTTCTTTTTCTACGCCCGCCTGGGATGGGCCGTGGGCCCCGGTCGCCTGGACGTGGGTCTGGAGCCCCCGCCGGCGGTCACCGGCCTCCTCACCGTGGACGCCTTCCTGGCCCGGGATTGGGTCGTCCTGCGCAATGCCCTGGCCCACCTGGTGCTCCCCGCGCTGGTCCTGGGGGCCTACACCACCGGGCTCATCACCCGGGTCACCCGCTCGGCCATGCTGGAGGTGCTGAGCCAGGACTACATCCGCACGGCTCGGGCCAAGGGGCTGCCCACCCGCACCACTCTGACCCGCCACGCCCTGCGCAACGCCCTCATCCCGGTGGTGACGGTCATCGGCTTCTCCTACGGCAACCTGCTGGCCGGGACCGTGCTCATCGAGAACATCTTCGCCTGGCCGGGCATCGGCCAGTACGCCTACCGGGCCTCCACCTCCCTGGATTTCCCGGCCATCATGGGGGTGAGCATGGTCATCGCCCTCATCTTCATCGTCACCAACCTGGTGGTGGACGTGCTCTACTTCGTCCTGGACCCGCGCCTGCGGGCCTCCTGAATCTGCGAGCCGCCCTGTCATGAGCAGCCCATCCCTGGCTCTGCCCCAGGATGCCGAACCCGTTCTGCGCCCCCAGCCCAGCACCTGGACAGTCCTGGGGCGCTTCCTGCGCGGGAAGCCCCTGGCCACCCTGGGGGTGATCCTCTTCACCGCCTGGGTCCTCATCAGCCTCCTGGCCCCAGTCCTGGCCCCCTACGCCCCCTTGGAGCAGGACATCGCCAACCGACTCCAGGGGCCATCGGAGCAGCACTGGTTCGGCACGGATCAGTTGGGCCGGGACGTCTTCAGCCGGGTGCTCTACGGCGGTCGCCTCTCCCTGCCCGCGGGGGTGATGGTGGTCATCGTGGCCGGGATCATCGGCACCGGGGTGGGCGCGCTGGCCGGCTTCATCGGCGGCTGGTTCGACGAGCTCACCATGCGGGCCACGGAGGTCTTCCTGGCCTTCCCCACCATCATCCTGGCCATGGCCGTGGCCGCCGCCCTGGGCCCCAGCCTGATCAACGCCATCGTGGCCATGGTGGTGGTCTGGTGGCCCAACTACGCCCGGGTGGTCCGCTCCCTGGTTCTGGGGGTGAAGTCCCAGGAGTTCGTGGAGGCGGCCCGAGCCCTGGGCGTGCCCCACGGCCGCATCCTCTGGCGCACGGTCCTGCCCAACTGCCTGGCCCCGGCCGTGGTCCTGGCCACCATCGACCTGGGCAACGCCATCCTGGTCTTCGCCGGGCTCAGCTTCCTGGGCCTGGGACCGGAGCCCTCCACCCCGGAGTGGGGGCGCATGGTGGCCGACGGCATCGCCTACTTCGACCAGTGGTGGATGGCCGCCTTCCCGGGCCTGGCTATCTTCACCGTGGTCATCGCCTTCAACTTCCTGGGGGACGGCATCCGGGACGCTCTGGATCCCCGGCTGCGCAAATGAGGAGAGTCGCTTCCATGCCCGACTACAGCCAACGACTCCAGGCCGTCCAGGCCCGCATGGCAGACCAGCGGGTGGATCTCCTCTTCCTACCCATCTCCGCCAGCCTCCAGTACTTGACCGGCATCCCTCGGGAGGAGCCCAACTTCGGCTATACCCACTACCCCGGGGAGTGGCTCACCGGCGCCTGGATCCCCCAGGACGGCCAGCCCATCCTCACCCTGCCCCGAATGCTGGCCGAGTTCCACCTGGGACCCTTGCCCGGAGCCCGGGTGCGGGTCCTGCCCGACGCGGGGGATCCGTCCCAGCTGGCCCGGGACACGCTGAACAGCCTGGGCATCCGCGGCCGGGCCAGGGTGGCCCTGGAGGATCGGGCCTGGGCCGAGACCTTGATCCACCTGCAGCGGCTCCTGCCCGAAGCCCAGTTCACCCTGGCCTCGCCCCTGATCATGCCCCTGCGCCGCATCAAGAGCCCGGAGGAGATCGCCATCCTGCGCCAGGCCGGGGCCATCACCGAGGCGGCCTACCAGGCCACCCTCCGCCGCCTGCGCCACGGCATGACCAACCTGGACCTCATCACCGAGGTGAACTACCAGCTCAAGCGTCACGGCGCGGACACCCACTCCTTCGTCACCGCCTTCTACAACATGGGGCCCAACTACCCCTTCGACTTCACCAACCGGGCGGAGGTGCTGCAGGTGCCCCTGGAGCCGCCGGTCTCGATCTCCTTCGATTTCGGCGCGGCCTACCAGGGCTACTGCTACGACTACGGTCGCTCCGTCTTCTTCGGGGAGCCGGACCCGGAGTATCGCCGCTGCTACCAGCTGGTCATGGCGGCCCAGGCCGCGGGCATGGCGGCCCTGGGACCGGGCCGCACCTGCGCCCAGGCCGACGCCGCCGCCCGGGAGGTGATCGCCCAGGCCGGCTACGGGGAGGCCTTCCGTCACCGGCTGGGCCACGGCATCGGCATGGATGTCCACGAGCCCCCTTTCCTCACCGCCGGGGACGAGACGCTCCTGGAGGAGGGCATGTGCTTCACCGTGGAGCCCAGCATCTTCATCCCCCGCCGCCTGGGCGCCCGGGTGGAGGATGTGGTGGTGGTCGGTCCCGGGGGCGGCCAGCCCCTGACCCAGGGCTTCCAGGAGCTGCACGTGGTGGAGTAGCCTGTTGCCAATCCGAGAGGAGATTTCGTCATGGGCAAAGAGACGTTCAGCAGCGGCACCCCCTGGGAGGAGATGGCCGGCTACAGCCGGGCCCTGCGCGTCGGGGATCGCATCCTGGTGGCGGGGACCACGGCCAGCGGACCGGACGGTCGGGTGGTGGGGGCGGACGCGGCGGCCCAGACCCGCTTCATCATCGACAAGATCGAGCGGGCCATCCAGGCCCTGGGCGGCCGCCTGGAGGACGTGGTGCGGGTGCGCATCTTCGTCAGCGATATCCGCCACTGGGAGCAGGTGGCCCGGGTCCACGGGGAGCGCTTCGGCCACATCCGCCCGGTGAACACCCTGGTGGAGGCCCGGCTGGTGGGGCCCGAGTACCTGGTGGAGATGGAGGTCGAGGCGGTGGTGGGCGCGGGGGATCCCTGACGTGCGCTTCAGCCTGCGCCTGAACAACGACTTGACCCTGCCCGAGTACGCGGCCCTGGCCCAGGCCGCGGAGGCCGCTGGCTTCCACCAGATCTGGGTCTCCAACGACCTCTTCCTGCGCAGCGGCCCGGTGATCCTGGCGGCCCTGGCCCAGGCCACCCGGCGCATCCAGCTGGGCAGCGGCATCCTCAACCCCTACACCATCCACCCGGCGGAGCTGGCCATGCTGGCCGCCACCCTGGACGAGCTGAGCGGACAGCGCTTCAACCTGGGCCTGGCCGCCGGCGCGGGAGAGTTCCTCAAGTGGATCGGCCTGGTCCAAGAGCGTCCCCTGGGGCTGATGCGGGCGACCATCCAGGCGGTGCGGGGGCTGCTGCGAGGCGAGCGGGTGGCCCTGGCCGGTCCTCACCTGCGCTGGACGGAGGAGGCCTACCTGCGCTTCACGCCCAGCCGGGTCACGCCCATCTACCTGGGGGCCATGGGGCCCAAGATGCTGGCCCTGGCCGGGGAGCTGGCCGACGGCGTCCTGCCCCTCCTCTTCCCGCCGGAGCACTTCTTCCAGGTCCGGGAGCTGCTCCAGCCTGGCCTGGCCCGCCGAGATCCGGCGCTGGGCCCCCTGGACTTCGCGGCCTGTGTCTGGGGCTCCCTGGCCCGGGACCGGGAGGCGGCTCGTCGGGCCCTGGCCGAGAAGATCGCCTACTACGGCCACGCCCTGGGGCCGTTGATCCTGGCTCGCCTGGGCCTGGGGCGGGCGGACTTCCGCCCCATCGAGCAGGCCATGATGGTGGAGCGGGATCTGGAGAAGGCCGTCTCCCTGGTTGATGAGCGCATGCTGGGTATCGGCGTGGTGGGGGATCCTCGGGAGGTGGCGGAGCGGCTGGCGCCTCTGGTGGCTGGGGGTGCGACGCACCTGAGCTTCGGCCCGCCCCTGGGGCCGGATCCGCTGGAGGCGGTGAAGCTGCTGGGGCAGGTGATGGAGCGGCTGGCGTGAGGATCAGCCCTGGTCCGTGGGCTCGCCGGGCTCCCAGGGGATGGGGCTCACGTCGTCGTGGCGGAGGGTGCGCTGGCCGATGCGCTCGATGCGCATGATCAGACGGCAGGCCGGGTCCGGGCAGGTGACGTGGCTGTCCGTCTCCATCCAGTCCGCGGGGTGGCTGGGGCGCTGCTTGGCCGGCAGCAGGGGGATGGCGGCCTGGAGGGCGTAGAGGCAGAAGTCGCCATCCGGGGGCAGGGAGAGCTTGCCGCCTCGGAGGAAGAAGTGGTCCCCCACCTGCATGTCACAGGTGCAGTGGCCCTCGATGCGCTCCACGATGACCCGCAGGTCGTAGAGCTGGAAGT
>WGCB01000652.1 GCA_015494005.1 Caldilineaceae bacterium | reverse complement strand
GGACGAGATCGTGGAGGCCGGCTGGCAGGCGGTACTCATGCACGGTGGGCCAGCCCTCATGCATCTGGTCCCCCTGTTGCAGGCCCTGGACGAGTTCAGCAAGGAGACCATGGCCTAGGCGGGCAGCCCCGATCTGGGCGCGCATCCAGAACAGCCCAAACATTGGAGGGGAAGAGCGATGGCCCACGGCCGCCCTATCTTGACCTTGAACAGCGGTTCATCCAGCATCAAGTTCGCGCTCTACGCCATGGGCGAGGAAGAACGGCTGGTGGTGCGAGGAGAGGCAGAGCGCATCGGCCAGAGGGATGGGCTCTTCTGGATGACGGATGCCCAAGGCCGTTCCCTGGCTCGGGACAGGATGTCCCTGCCGGACCATGACGCGGCCTTGGGCGTCCTGTTCCAGGCCCTGCGGCCCCACGTGGAGCAAGGGCTGGAGGCGGTAGGCCACCGGATCGTCCACGGTGGGGCCCGGCATACCCACCCAGGATGGATCGACGCTGCCCTGCTGGCGGAACTCACCGCCTTGATCCCCCTGGCGCCCAATCACCTGCCCCATGAAATCCGGGCCATCCAGGCTGTCCAACGGTTGGCCCCTCACCTGCCCCAGGCGGCCTGTTTCGATACAGCCTTCCACCGGCAGATGCCGGAGCTGGCCCAGGTGTTTCCCCTGCCCCGCCGCTTCTGGGAAGAGGGGATCCGGCGCTATGGCTTCCACGGTCTCTCCTACGAGTACATCGCCCAGGAGCTGGCCCGGATCGCCCCCGCGGAGGAGCGCCGACGGGTTATCGTGGCCCATCTGGGCAGCGGGGCCAGCATGGCGGCCCTGCTCTACGGCCAGAGCGTGGAGACCACCATGGGGTTCACGCCCACAGCGGGGTTGGTCATGAGCACCCGCAGCGGAGACATCGATCCAGGGCTGGTGCTCTACCTCATCCAGCAGAAGGGCATGCAGCCAGAGGAGGTGGCGGATCTCCTCAACCATGGGGCCGGTCTCCTGGGCGTCTCTGGGATCAGCGGGGACATGGAAGTGCTCCTGGACCGGCGCCGGGAGGATCCCCAGGCCGCCCTGGCCGTGGATCTCTTCTGCTACCAGGCGCGCAAGTTCATCGGCGCGCTGGCTGCCGTCCTGGGCGGAGTGGACACCCTGGTTTTCACCGCTGGCATCGGTGAGCGGGCGGCGGCCGTGCGCTGGAACATCTGCAAGGGCCTGGAGTTCCTGGGCATTCGGCTGGATCCCGTCCGGAACGACGCCCATGCCCCGATCATCTCCCAGGACGGCAGCGCCTGCACCGTGCGGGTGATCCAGACCAACGAGGAGTTGATGATCGCACGCCACACCGTGGCCTTGCTCGAGGAGAGGACCCATCCATGAGATCACCGTACAAGCGCTTTCACCAGATCATCAGCGAAGCAAAGCAATACGGCCCCATCACCGTGGCTGTGGTGGAGGCCGGAGAGCGTCAGGTGCTCCTGGGAGCCAAAAAGGCCACCGAGGAAGGGCTGATCGTGCCCATCCTGATCGGCAATGAGGAGCAGATTCGCTCCCTGGCGGAGGAGCTGGGCTGGGATCTGGCCCAGATCCAGATCCTGCCTGCCGCCACGCCCACGGAAACCGCCCAGCTGGGGGCGCAGCTCGTGGTGGACGGGAAGGCCCAGGCCATCATGAAAGGGTACACCCACACGGACGTGCTCATGCACCCGGTCCTGGCCCTGCTGCGCCGGGAGAAACGTCTGAGCCACGTCTTTGTGGCCGAGCTGGCCACCTACAAGAAACTTCTCTTCATCACCGACGGGGCCATCAACATCTCCCCGGATCTGACCATCAAGGCGGCCATCCTGCAGAACGCCATCGACCTGTTGCTGCTGTTGGGCATGAGAGAGCCCAAGGCCGCCGCGCTCTCGGCAGTAGAGGTGATCAACCCCAACATTCCCTCCACCATCGACGCGGCCTGCCTGAGCAAGATGGCGGAGCGAGGCCAGATCCGTGGCGCCATCGTCGATGGGCCTCTGGCCTTTGACAACGCCATCTCCGCCAAGTCGGCCCGCATCAAGGGCATCCACAGCCCCGTCTCGGGCGATGTGGACATCCTGCTGGTCCCGGATCTGGTTTCCGGCAACATCCTGGCCAAGGATCTGGAGTACCTGGCTGGAGCCCTGTTGGCTGGCATCGTGGTGGGAGGCCAAGCCCCTATCATTCTCACTTCCCGGGCCGATGACCCGGACGCTCGGGTGGTCTCGGCCGCCCTGGCCTCCATCATCTATCACCGGCAGGAGGAGGCCAACCCATGAACGTCCGTGGCCGAGGGGGCGGGCCCCGCCGCACTCGAAAACACTATCATTTTCAGGAGCTTGAAAGATGACCGAAGCGCAGATCGGTGAAAGTTTGCTCTATCTCGCTTTGCTGTTTGGATTGACCTACATCCTGGCCGGTGTCCTGGAGCATTTTCGCATTCCGGGCATCCTCAGCGCCCTATTCGTTGCCATGGCAGCGCACTACACGCCCCTGGGAGCGCGCCTGCTCTCTCCGGATATCAGCGGGTCCCTGAGCTTTCTATCCCAGCTCGGCGTGCTCTTCCTTCTCTTCTTCATCGGGCTACAGATCGATCTGAAAGAGATGCGTGCACTCAGCCGGGACATCGTCTGGTGCACATGTTTGAACACGGCCATGGCC
>WGCB01000651.1 GCA_015494005.1 Caldilineaceae bacterium | reverse complement strand
CCCACGTAGCCCAGGCGGAAGGCCGGGCCGTCCGGCGGCGGGCAGGGGCGGAAGGTGGTCGTGTCCACGCCGATGGCTGGGATCACCGGGGTGGGGCCGGGATAGCCCTGGTGCCGCAGTAGTTCGGCCGCCTCCTGGTTGGCGCAGAGGACCCCGTCCGCCGCTGCCAGGGTGGCCCACATCACGGCCCGCACGTGGACGCCCTTGGGTCGATCCAGGTTCTGCCAGGTGTGGAGCACCAGCCTGGCCTGGGGCGCGAGGAGCCGCCGGGCCAGGGCGACCTGGAGCGCGGCCAGGCTGTCCGGCTCCTCCTCCGCGTGGACGATGTGGGGGCGGAAGCTCCGCAGGCCGAAGGTGAGGGTGCGGTACAGCGCCCGGTGGGGGTCCGTGGGGTCGCCCAGCATGGGGAGGGCGATCCGTTCGTCCTGGGCGCTGGGATGGCTGGTCTGCTCTGTCGTGAAAAAGTGGTCCTGCCAGCGGGCGGGGATCACCGTGCGCAGGTGCACGTCCGGGTGGGCGGCCATGGCCTCGGCCTTGCGGAGCATGGTGGGATGCCGGTAGCGGGCAACGAGGAGGACGCGGATCACAGGAGCAGCCTCCGGGCCAGGCAGGGGGCGATGTGCCAGAGGCGCCGCAGGGGATTGTACCCGGCCTCCCGGGCCTGATCCAGCAGGGCGTCCAGCATGTGGAGGTGGGTGTAGACCGTGCGGCGGGCGGCCCGGCGCTCCTCCGGGGAGGCGGTGCGCATGGGTGCGGCCCGGCGGAAATCGGGCGCCATGACCACGTCCAGGATGCGCTGGGCCCGGTGGGCGTAGGTGTGCTCGGCCAGGGTGCGGCGCTGGCCTGCTGTGGCGATGGCGGCCCGCTCTTCCTCCTGGGCCAGGTAGTGGTCGATGAGGCCCAGCAACTTTTCGTCGTCCTGGTAGACCACCAGCTCCCGGCCGATCTCGAACAGCTCGTCCAGCCCGTTGGCCACCGCGTCGGTGATCACCAGCGCGCCGCAGGCCGTCCCCTCGAAGATGCGCATGGTCACATCCCCGGCGATGCTGGTGTTGAAGACGATCCGGCTCTGGCTGTAGACCCGGCCCACCTCTGCTGGCGTGTACTGGCGGGTGAAGTCGTTGGTGCGGTAGCGCTCGGCCAGCAGCCGCAGGCGGCGAGCCCGGTCCGTGCCCCGGTGGGCCCGAGCCATGTTGCCCACGAAGCCCACATCGTAGATCCGAGGCAGGCCGTGGTCCCTGTGGACGTCCGGCGCGGCGGCCAGAGGCAGCCAGTGGACCTGATCGTGGCCCACGGACCGGCGGAAGGCGTCCACGTAGTCCCGCTGGGCCAGGAAGACCGCGTCGAAGAAGCGGGCTGCGACCTGTCGCCAGTGGCCCAAGTGCACGTCGATGAGGTAGCCGGCGGTGGGGATGGGCGCGTCCTCCATGCCGGGCGGGAAGTAGCGGCCGGCCGGGTCGACCCACAGAAACAAGTCCGGCGTTGGGTCCAGCGTGGCGAGGATCCGGTCCAGGGGCGTGGTCTCCGCGTAGCCGGGATGGTCCACTGCGCCCAGGCCCACGTAGGTGATCCGATGGCCCAGCTCTCGGAAGGCTCGTTCCAGGTGGTAACCGGCCGCGGTGAGGAAGTGGCGGTAGCCGATGGCGATGTGCATGGTCTTGGGTTAGGCAGCCAAGATAAGATGATGCGCGTTTTGCAATGCAGTTGGCCTTCCCGGCGTCATGACAGGTGCTGCAGATCCTAGGTGTGAAAAGTGGCCAGGGTTTGGGTAGTCTGGACCGAGCGAAGCAGCATCCATAAAGAGGTGACAAAGGCTACTATGCTGGCCAGATTAAACAGGTATGTATACTGTTTCACGCCTAATACGAGGTACAGGGGCAAAACCCATATTGAGGCAATAATGACGGCCAAAACTATCACTGCTCGCCTTTCGTTTGCTGAGGGTGCCCAAAGGGATTCTAGGGAAGTGCCTAAAGTGAAGACAAGCGGAGCAAAGAAGGCAATTCCCGCTACATAGTCATAGCGGCGATGATAAATGGTCAGTAGGTCAAACATCGTCACGGTTGCGAATAATATCCAAGCATGCAGGAGGGTCGGTGGGTCTTGAATGCGAATCGGAAACACGCGAATCAATCGAGCGGAGAGCAGTCCAAGCATGGTCAATCCACTTATCACAAATAGGCCGAAGGAGATAGGATGCCCTTGCAAGATCCCCTGCGTAAGGTGCATGCCGGTATTTATGCCCAAGGTCTTTCCGATGAGAATTTGCCCTTCCATAATACTCCAAGGATGTGCGGAGACAATCCAAGCCAGAACAAGGATTCCGCCAACTTGCACAAGGCCCGCCACGCAGATTGCCCACAGTTTCCGCAAATAGAGCAATGGGAAGATGATCGGAAATGTCAGCGTTGTTTTAGAAAGACCTATTCCGATTAGTAATCCACTGAGCCATTGCCTCTTGCGAATCAAGACCATCCCGAGGGTTGTAAGCCCGAAAGTGAACAACGCGCTTTGGCCAGTTTCTATAGCCTCGCGAGTCGCAATTAGGGAGCAAAGAAGGCACAAGAAGAAGATACCTCGTCTCGATAGGAGATGTTGACCAAAGTAACGAGCACATGCCCATGCGATTGCGAAGAGCATGCCTAGATTTACGCCTAGCCATATGGTGCTGGCTGTAGGCCAGGAAAACCGTGCGAGAGGGGCTAGAAAGAGGATGCCTGTGGCCGTGAGGCCAGGTAGCGTGATAAGTCCCGGTTGGATCACCGAGCCGGAAGTCTGAACGACGCCGTCCCAATAGCGCACAGGCAGTCTTGGCTCCGCGGTGGCTAGAGCGCTGGAATAGGGATCTGCTCGATCCCAGATGAAGTGACCAGCATACCAATAGGAATGGAAATCGAGAGACGAGAGACCGTTTGTTTTGGTCAATACTCTGCCTATGGATACAGCAGCTAAAAGGATCATTAGTACGAACACGGCCGTGAATCGATATCGGGTATATTTCTGCATGGTTATTGGCCTCCGAACGGTGAAGCGGACCCAATGTAGCCGATGGCGATGTGCATGGTCACGATCGGGTCAATCGGCGTAGGCCGTTGCCCATGCCTTGGGCCAGGACCCGAAGACCATAGGGCAACTGGCGAGGATCAGTGGTCACGGCCTGCCAGAAGTAGCCCAGCGCAGTGGACTTGGGCTCCACTCGCCAGGCGGTGGCGAAACGGTAGTAGAGGAGCTTGGCCCGGAAATGGGGTGGGTATTCGTCGAAGTAAGGTGCATTGACCACTTGTGCCACAGCATAGCGATTGCCGAGATGGATTCGCTCAACATTGCGTGTAGCGTTCCTTTCGTGGATTCGGTATCGTACCAAAGGCTGATCCAAATACATCATATCGAAATAACGGCTGATCTGTACCCACATCAGCCAGTCTTCTGCAGCATTCTTTAAATACTCGTTGAACAACCCCACCCGTCTGAAAACTTCTTCGCGTATCATCGCTGTACTTGGTGTGGCACAATATTCTACGGTTTCCCAACGAAAATTTTGCGGATTGCGGGGCCGCCCTGACCTCGCCGACTTTAAACCAAAATCTCCTCGGTCATCGAAAAGCAACGCATCGCTACACACTAGACCTACGTTGGGATGCTTGTCCAGACATCGTGCCAAGGTTGTCAGTGCACTTGGCAGATATATGTCATCGCTGTCCAGAAGGGCGATGTACTGGCCCGTGGCGGCGCGGATACCGGCGTTGCGGGCGGCGCTGAGACCCCGATTCTCCTGCTCGATGTAGACAATGCGGTCACCGAACTGGGTGGCCACCTCCCGAGTATTGTCCGGGGAGCCGTCGTTGACCACGATCACCTCCACGGCCAGGTAGTCC
>WGCB01000650.1 GCA_015494005.1 Caldilineaceae bacterium | reverse complement strand
TGGGAGGCGTCTGCCATGGCCTGCTGCAGGGCCGGAGGGGCGATGCTGTTTTCCTCCTCGGGAGCCAGACCGTCCAGCTTGGCCCGGCGCTCCTGTTCCAGCTTCTCCATGTGGGCCTTGATCTGGGCCGAGGCCGGGGAGGTCTGCCGGTTGCGCTCGATGACGCCCAGGGGCTGGTCGCTGGCCTCTTCCTGTCCCTGGGCAGGTTCCGCCTGGGGATCGACGCTGGTTTCCGGGCTTGTCACCGCTGGTGTGGGCTTGCCTGAGGACGCGGCCGCTGGCTTGGGCCTCTCCGCTGGCTTCTTGGCCGCGCTCTTTTTTTTCTTGGGCGGGTTCAGGATCTGGTTGATCTGTTTCTGGGGGTTGAGATCCTGCAGATCCTTGAGCTCGTCCAGATCCCCCAGCTCCTCGTTGATCTGCCGAGTGACTTCCTCACTGATCTGGCGCAGCTGTCCCAGGTAGCGGGCCATCTGGCGCACCGCCTTGGGAAAGCGTTCCGGTCCCAGGAAGATCAGGGCGAAAATGAGAATGAAGATGAGTTCGAGTGGGCCGATGCCGAAAAAGCTGTCCATGAATGCACTGTGCTCTCAGAAATCAATCCGAACCGAAATGGGCAGACGCCTGGGCCGGCGTCCTCAGAAGATCTTGTCCTCCATCTCCTTGAGGGCCGTGCCCAGCACACCGTTGACCAGGCGAGGGCTGCTGTCGCTGCCAAAGGTCTTGGCCAGCTCCACCGCCTCGTTGATGATCACCTTGGCCGGCGCGTCCGCCTCCGCGCTGCCCAGCTCGAAGAGGGCCAGGCGCAGGATGTTGCGGTCCACCACGGCCAGCTGGGCCACCGGCCTTTCCGGCGCGTACTTGCCGATGAGCCGATCCAACTGTTCCTGGTGGCGCAGGACCCCGGTCACCAGCCAGCGCAGGAAGCGCACCCCTTCCTCGCCCAGCTCCAGCTCCTGGATGCGGCCCTCCAGCACTTCCCCTGGCGGGTGGCCCACGCTGTCGATCTCGTAGAGGACCTGGAGGGCGGCCCGTCGGGCTCTGCGCCGCTGCTTGATCAGCTCCCGGTGGGGCGGGCTCTTCGCCGGCTTCGGGGACGGCTGCTTCAGGCCTTCAACCCCGTTGGTTTTCGTCTCTGTGGACAAGAGTTTGTTCTCCATGGGACGATCTAGCATTTCCGTTTGCTTGCTCTGCCCGGTTTGTGCTGCTCGGCTTGCTCCGTGTGGGCCCATCCGGGCTACATCATCACCAACCCGCCGTCCACGGTCAGCACCTGCCCGGTGATGAAGCTGGCCCGGTCCGAGGCCAGGAACGCCACGGCCCAGGCCACATCTTCCGGCGTGCCCAGGCGGCCCAGGGGCGTGTTGGCGATGGTCTGCTGCCGCTGCTCGTCGCTGAGCACGTCCGTGAGCGCGGTGGGGATGAAGCCGGGCGCCACCGCGTTGACGGTGATGTGGCGGCTGCCCACCTCCCGGGCCAGGCTCTTGGTGAAGCCGATGATCCCGGCCTTGCTGGCCGCGTAGTTGGTCTGTCCGGCCTGTCCGCTCAGCCCCACCACGCTGGTGATGTTGATGATGCGGCCGGCTCGGCGCTTCAGCATGCCCCGCAGGGCCGACTTGGTCACGTTGTAGACGCTCTTCAAATTGGTGTTGATCACCAGGTCCCACTCCTGCTCCTTCATGCTCAGGAGCAGGGTGTCCCGGGTGGTGCCGGCGTTGTTCACCAGGATATGGATAGGGCCCAGCTCCTCTGTGACCGCCTTCACCAGGGCCTTGGCCTGGTCGAAGTCGCTCACGTCCGCCTGGAAGATCCCGCACTCCCCGCCCTGGGCCCGGATGGCGTCGGCCACGGCCTGGGCGCCGGCTTCGTTGCTGCGGTAGTTGATGGCCACCCGGGCGCCGCCAGCGGCTAGCTCCTGGGCGATGGCCGCGCCGATGCCGCTGCTGCTGCCCGTCACCAGGGCCACTTTGTCAGAGAAGTCCATGGGCTGCGTCCTGTCTGCTGTGTCGGCTGGGTTGGTCATTCTGTGCTGCCTGCTTTTCCTTGGCGAAACCGCTGAATGCGCTCCTCGATCTCCGCCACGATCTGTTTCAAAGATGACAGATCATTCTCGCTGAGGTAGGCGGAAAGGGTCTGCAGAGGTTTCTCTGTGTCAGGCTGGTAAGCGTACATGAGCGCGGCAATGTCATTCTCGTAGATACCCACCCGCAGGAAATCCCCTTGCCGGTAGAGGGAGGGCAGCGCGTACAGCTTCAGTAGCAGGAGCCCTTCCACAGTGGCAGTGGGGATGGCTCGTTCCAGAAAGGTCTGTTCCGTGGTGTACCGTTCCTGAACCAGGCGAAAGAGCGGGTTTTCCGTGAGCAGGACGTCGATCTGCAACCCCTTGAAGCGACCTCGAACGAAGTACCGGTCTCGTTCTTGGATGTCGATCTCCGGCAATTTCTCCAGAGAGGGCAGGGCCATGATCAGGTCAATGTCCTCGGTGTTGCGGCCCTCCACATAGCTCAACAGAGCAATTCCCCCCACCAGAACGTAGCTCACCTGTCGCTCGTCCAGCAGAGCAAAAAGCTCCTGTACGGTTCGGAGCAGGGGCTCCCCGTTCATCTCGCCTTCTCTCCATCGCTGGGCATTGAAGACCACCGCATTACGGACCACCTGCCCAATGTGCACTGCCTCTTTGGCCATGGGAGTCTCCGCCCTTCGAAACTACTGCTTCCCTTTGCTCTAGTCAGGAC
>WGCB01000649.1 GCA_015494005.1 Caldilineaceae bacterium | reverse complement strand
GCAGTTGGGGGACGGCCGTTTTCAGGTGCGGGGGTTCGGCGAGTCCACGTGAGGGCAGGTGGGCCGGGAGACGCGGAGCGTGTGCGTGGATGACGGCCATCACCGGTCACCCAAGCTTTTTCACCTCCCGGCCAGGGCCTCCTTGGCCCGCTTGATGGCCCGGTCCCGCAGACGCTTCTCCAGCACCCGCTTGCGGATGCGCAGGCTCTGGGGCGTGACCTCCAGCAGCTCGTCGTCGGCCAGGTACTCGATGCACTCGTCCAGGCTCATGACCCGGGGCGGGGTCAGCCGCTCCACGTGGTCCTTGCCCGCGGCCCGCATGTTGTCCAGCTGCTTCTGCTTGGCCACGTTGATGTCCAGGTCCCCGGGCCGCTGGTGCTCTCCCACCACCATCCCCTGGTAGACCGGCGTCCCCGGCCCGATGAAGAGGATGCCCCGCTGCTCCGCGTTGCGCAGGCCGTGGGTGGTGGCCACCCCCATCTCCCAGGCCACCAGGGAGCCCCGGGAGCGGGAGTGGATGGGGCCGGCGAAGGGCCCATAGCCGTGGAAAATGCTGTTCATGATGCCCATACCCCGGGTGGCGGTGAGGAACTGGTAGCGGAAGCCCAGGAGCCCGCGGGTGGGCACCCGATAGACCAGGTGCACGGAGCCCTGGGCCGACTCCCCCATGTCCACCATCTCGCCCCGCCGTTTCCCCAGCATCTCCACCACCACGCCCACCGTCTCCGGCGGCGTCTCGATGTGCACCTCCTCGTAGGGCTCCTGGAGCTGGCCGTCCGGTCCCGTGTGCAGGATCACCTCGGGCCGGGAGACCTGGAACTCGTACCCTTCCCGGCGCATGGTCTCGATGAGGATGGCCAGGTGCAGCTCGCCTCGGCCCGAGACCACGAAGGTGTCCGGGTCCTCGCTCTCCTCCACCCGCAGAGCCACGTTCTGGCGCAGCTCGTTGAAGAGCCGTTCCCGCAGCTTGCGAGAGGTGCTCCAGCGCCCTTCCCGGCCGGTGAAGGGGGAGGTGTTCACGCCGAAGTGCATGCGCACCGTGGGCTCCTCCACCGTGATGGTGGGCAGGGCCACGGCGTGGGCTGGATCCGCCAGGGTGTCACCGATGGCCACGTTCTCCAGCCCGGCGATGGCCACGATCTCCCCGGCCTGGGCCCGGGGCACCTCCACCTTCTGCAGCCCCTCATGGACGTGCAGGTAGCGCACCTGCTCCGGATAAGAGACGGTCTGCCCGTCCTCGTCCTTGGAGAGGCGCAGGATGGCCTGCCCTGCCTCCACCTGGCCGGAGACGATGCGCCCCACCCCGGTCATCCCCCGGTACTGGTCGTACTCCAGGGAGGTGACCAGCATGCGGAAGGGGGCCTCCACGTCCGCCAGGGGGCCAGGGATCTCCCGCAGAATGGTCTCGAACAGGGGCTGGAGGTCCGGGCCCAGCTCGGGCGTGGGGCCGGCCTGGCCGGTGGTGGCCACGGTGTAGACCACGGGGAACTCGGCCTGCTCGTCGCTGGCCCCCAGCTCGATGAAGAGGTCGAAGGTGGCGTCCAGGACCCGGTCCGGGTCCGCGTCTCGCCGGTCCACCTTGTTGATCACCACGATGATGCGGTGGCCCAGCTCCAGGGCCTTCTTCAGGACAAAGCGGGTCTGGGGCATGGGCCCCTCCGCCGCGTCCACCAGGAGGGGCGCGCCGTCCACCATATTCAGGACCCGCTCCACCTCGCCCCCGAAGTCCGCGTGGCCGGGGGTGTCCACGATGTTGATCTTGACCATCTCGCCGCTCTCCGGGTCCGGGATGCGGATGGCCGTGTTCTTGGCCAGAATGGTGATGCCCCGCTCCCGCTCCAGGTCGTTGGAGTCCAGGACCCGCTCCTCCACCTGCTGGTTGCGGCGGAAGACCTGGGCCTGGCGCAGCAGACCGTCCACCAGGGTGGTCTTGCCGTGGTCCACGTGGGCGATGATGGCGATGTTGCGCAGATCGGTTCGTCGAGTGTGCATTGAATCTCCTGCTGAATCCTGTTTCGTCGTAAAGCCAGCGAGTATCTTAACAGACGGGGGCCATTTGGGTGAAAAAGTGGTGAGGATGAAGGTGAAACGGGAACGAATGGATCGGGTGTGGGCAATTGGCGAACCCCAATCCCGGGCCAGGCGCTTTCATCCGGCCATCCTGGCATTCCGGCCAGCCCCACGAGGTTTTCCTTGTCCCCTTGTCTCCTTTTCTCTCAATCTTTCCCGTCCACTACTTGCCTCCCACCCGGGGATGGCGGATAATGGACATGGAAACGCGTATTTCGGCCTGACAACGGCCTGGAGATAAGGAGAACCACCATGACTGCGTCCCCCACAACTGCCGCTCAGCCCATCGAGGCCATTCCCGGACCGCCCTTCCTGCAGGTGATCAAGCAGGCCTGGCAGGACCCCCTGGACTTCCTGCTCAACACCGCTCTCACCTACGGGGACCCGGCCCGCCTCCGCATCCGGGACGAAAACATCCTGGTGATCAGCCACCCGGATCACCTGAAGCACGTGCTCCAGGACAACTACAAGAATTATGTCAAGGGCTACGAGGTGACCAAACCCCTCCTGGGCGAGGGACTTCTCACCATCGAGGGGCACGCCTGGCGCAAGCGTCGCCGGCTCATGCAGCCCATGTTCCATCGCCGGCGCATCGCCGCCATGGCCGACACCATGGTGGCCGAGATCGAGAAGATGCTGGCCCGCTGGGAGCCCTACGCCGCCTCTGGCCAGCCCCTGGACGTGGCCGCGGAGATGATGCACATGACCCGGGACGTGATCCTGGCCACCATGTTCAGCAGCAGCATCAGCCCGGAGGAGGCCGAAGCCGCGGGCCAGGCCTTCCAGGTGGCCCTGGCCCACTTCGACCGCTACATGTTCATGCCCGTGCAGCTGCCCGACTTCGTCCCCCTGCCCGGGAGCCGCCGCTTCCGCCGGGCCATCGAGACCCTGGACCGCATCGTCTACGGCCTGATCCGCCGTCGCCGCCAGATGCCGGACCCGCCGGATGACCTGCTCACCATGCTCATCCAGGCCCGGGACGAGGAGACGGGCCAGGGCCTGTCCGATGCCCAGATCCGGGACGAGGTCATGACCATCTTCCTGGCTGGCCACGAGACTACGGCCAACGCCCTGGCCTGGACCTGGTACCTCCTCTCCCTGCACCCGGTCCAGGCCCGGCGCATGTGGGCCGAGCTGGACCAGCTCCTGGAGGGCCGCACGCCCACCTTCCAGGACGTGGCCGAGCTGCGCTACACCACCCAGATCTTCCAGGAGGCCATGCGCCTCTATCCCCCGGCCTGGATCTTCGCCCGCACCGCGGTGGCCCAGGACGAGATCGGCGGCTACACCGTGCCCGCCGGCACGCCCATCCTCATCAGCCCCTACGTGACCCACCGCCGCCCGGACCTCTGGCCCAATCCCCTGGGCCTCGACCCAGAGCGCTTCTCGCCGGAGCAGGTGAAGGAGCGACCCCGCTTCGCCTACCTGCCCTTCAGCCGGGGGCCTCGGGTCTGCATCGGCGAGGGCTTCGCCATGGCCGAGGGCATCCTCGCCCTGGCTGCGGTGGGCCAGCGCTACCGCCTGGATCTGTTGCCCACCTTCCCGGTGAAGCCCCAGTCCGCGGGGACCCTGCGGCCCAAGTACGGCATCAAGATGACCCTGCACCCTCGGAAGGAGCGCGGCTGATTGGCCCCAAACGAGACCAGGCCGGAATCCCAGGAGAGGACCCTGCTGGTCACCGGGGCCAGCGGCTTCCTGGGCTGGAACCTCTGCCAGGTGGCCCGGCGCCAGGGATGGCGGGTGGTGGGGACCTTCCACCGCACCCCAGTGACCCTCCCGGAGGTGCTCCTGGGCCGCATCGATCTCACCGACTTCCGGGACATGAAGGAGATGCTGCGCCAGGTCCGGCCGGACGGGGTGATCCACACGGCGGCCATCGCCGACGCCAACTTCTGCCAGAGCCACTGGCGCGAGTCCCGCCGGGTGAACGTGGAGGTCCCCGTCAACCTGGCCGGCCTCTGCGCGGACCGGGGGATCCCCTTCGTTTTCACCTCCACGGACCTGGTCTTCGACGGGGAGCACGCCCCCTACCGGGAGGAGGACCCGGTGGGTCCGCTGAACGTCTACGGGGAGCACAAGGCCCTGGCCGAGGAGGGGGTCCCGGCCCGGCCGAACATCAGGGGCAGGCGGCAGACCCCGGCCAGGGGATAGCGGGCCAGGACCCCCTCCTCGGCCAGGGCCTTGTGCTCCCCGTAGACGTTCAGCGGACCCACCGGGTCCTCCTCCCGGTAGGGGGCGTGCTCCCCGTCGAAGACCAGGTCCGTGGAGGT
>WGCB01000648.1 GCA_015494005.1 Caldilineaceae bacterium | reverse complement strand
GTCCCACCGTCACCCCCACAGCCACCGCCACGCCCGGCGGCCCCACGGCCACGCCCACTGTGCCGCCCACAGCCACACCGCCCGCCTACTCCAGCCTGGCCGCCTCCTACAAGATCGCGTCCAAGCTGAAGGTGCAGAGCGGCGAGGTCTTCGGCTACAGCATCCGCCTGCACAACAGCGGCATCGCGGACACCACCGCGAACGTGAGCGACGCGCTGCCGGATGAGCTGACCTACATCCCCGGCTCTGTCACCGGCGGCGGCAGCTACGACCCAGCCACCCGCACCCTCACCTGGGACGACGTGAGCGTGCCCAGCGGCGGGGACGCGGAGCTCACCTTCGCGGTGATGGCCAACCCCACCAGCTCCCTGACCCTGGTGAAGAACACCGCGGTCATCACCCCGGCCGGGGACAGCGCCTTCGAGCGCTCCATGTGGGTGCTGGTGGTGCCTGAGTCCTCCAACGACGACGTGGAGCCGCCTGTGGTCACCTCGGTGACCATCGAGGACCGGGACGTGCTCACGGACCCGGCGGTGACCCTGCACATCTCGGCCACGGACAACATCAGCGTGACCCAGATGCTCGTCACCGAGTGGTACCTGGACGCCTCGCCCCTGCCCAAGTGGGTGAAGGAGCAGGACACGGGCTGGATCCCCTACGAGGAGGACTTCTCCTGGACCCTGGCCAACCAGAGCGGCGTCCACTTCGTGGCGGTCTGGGTGGCGGACGGAGCCTCCAACGTCTCCCTGGCCAGCATGAAGAGCATCGACTTCGCCAGCCTGCTGCTGGACGACACCACGGTGCCCCAGCTGGGCCTGGTGCCCTACCTGGTCTACTACCAGGCCGGCGTGGACGTGACGGCCACCCTCACCCCCTCCTCCGGGGACCCAGATCTGCTGGTCTGGTACCCAGGCTTCAGCGGGCTGCCCAACCAGCGCAGCACCCTGCCCGGCACGGTGGTGGACCAGGTGAGCTTCACCACGCCGGTCTCGGGGCCGTACCTCTTCCTGGTGCTGGGCTTCACCGAGAGCACCTACGACCTGACCATCGACCCGGCCGGTGGCCCGCGCATGGACAGCATGGGCAGCGCAGCCGCCGGGATCAGCGCCCAGGCCACGCCTCAGGAGGCCTCGGGCAAGGAGATCAACGTGACGCCTCCGCTGGACGAGGCAGGCCTGGATCCCCTGGCCGTGGCCGGGCAACCGGATCCGCCGCCGGCTCAGCCACCCCAGATGAGCCACCGAATCTTCATCCCGGTGGTCATCCGCTAGGGGGATCCGCACCGAGAGTTCAGCGAGGAGAGTTCAGCGAGGAGAAACCATCGCACAGTGAAGGAACCCGCCTCCCTGTCCCTTCGCCGGGGCGGGGAGGCGGACCGAGCCGCTTCTCGCAGGCTGTGTCAAGTGCAGAAGGACAATGCGTCTATTCCGATCGGCCCAGGAGGCTGATCGGAATAGACGCGCAGGCAGGATCACCGGTTCGGCATGGAGAGCGCCATGGACGACAACCCCCAGACGACCCAGATCCCCGTGGATGAGATCGCCCTGATCAAGCGCGCCATCCAGGGGGACGGGATCGCTTTCGGTGAGCTCTATCGCCTGCACCGGGACACCATCTACCGCTACATCGCCTTCCGGGTGGACGATGCCCAGGAGGCGGAGGATCTGACCGAACAGGTCTTCCTCAAGGCCTGGGAGGCCCTGCCCCGCTACGAGCACCGGGGCTACAAGTTCACCACCTGGCTCACCCGCATCGCCCACAACCTAGTGGTGAGCTACTACCGGCGCCAGAAGCCCACGGTGCCCATCTCCGTGCTGGACGAGATGGCCTGGCAGGCGGATCAGCCCTCCTCCCTGGAGCAGATCATCCAGGAGGAGGAGCGGGACATGCTGAACTCGGCCGTCTCCCAGCTGCCCGAGGAGCAGCGCACGGTCCTCAACCTGCGCTTCCACGAGGACCTGCGCCACGACGAGGTGGCCCGGATCATCAACAAGAGCCCCGGCGCCTCCCGCATGATCCAGCACCGGGCCCTGGTCAACCTGACCCAGCTCCTGAACGGCTCCCTCATGCGGGCCGTCACCCTGATCTTCGTCCTCTGGCTGGCCATCGGCGGGGCCACGGTCTACGCCTCCACCAGCGCCCTGCCCGGGGACCTGCTCTATCCGGTGAAACGCTCCGTGGAGCGGGCCCTGCTCACCCTCTCGCCCAGCCCCCTGGGGGACGCCAAGCTGCATCTGGCCTACGCGCAGCGGCGGCTGGACGAGGCGGCCACGCTGGCTCAGCAGGGGGACACGGCCCAGGTCCAGGCGCTCCTGGCCGACTACCAGGCGGAGATCCGCGCAGCCAGCGGACCCCTGCAAGGGGCCGCCCCCCTCCCGCCGGAGGAGCAGGCCCAGCTCCAGGAGCTGCTGCTGGCCGCGGAGGAGCAACACCAATCCCGGCTCGCCCAGCTCCTGGCCACAGCGCCGGAGAGCCTGCAGCCGGCCCTGGAGGAGGCTCTGGAGCAGATCGAACGCATCCGGGAGCGGATCCGGGAGGAGCTGGAAGGGCAGCTGAACAGCCCGCGCCCGGGCCTGGTCCCAGCGCCGAGCAGCCCCACGCCTGGGCCGACGGGCATGCTGCCAGCCACGCCCACCCCACCCGCCAGCGGGGGCGAGGGATCGGGTGTGCTTCCCATCCCGCCCTCGGAGTGGATCGAGCAGCCCTACCTCTGGCCCGGCGAGGTGGCGGAGTGGGAGTTCCTCTGGCCTGGGGAGATCCCTCCGCCCCAGGAGTGGCCCACGCCGGACTACTCGGGCCGGGAACTGGTGGAGCAGATCCTGACCCGGCTGCCGGAGATC
>WGCB01000647.1 GCA_015494005.1 Caldilineaceae bacterium | reverse complement strand
GAGGTGCTCACGTCGCAGATGACCACCAGCTTGGGCTTCAGGTGCCGGTTGCGGTGCTTGATCTGGAAGGGCACGCTGCCGTGGCGCAGGTTGGCCCGGATGGTGGCCTTGGCGTCCAGCTGCCCGGTCTTGGCCCGTTTCTGGCGCAGGGCCACCCGGCTGCGCAGGAGCGCGGCCAGCCGCCGCACCTCCCGGCGCAGCATGTCCATCTCCCGGTCGCTCAGCGCGTTGAAGGGGCGGTGGAGCAGCCCCTCGATGCCCTCCTGCTCCGGCGGCTGTTCGCTCATGTTCTCCGCGATGCGCTGGCCCACGAACTGCTCCACCTGCTCCTGGAGGGCCTGCTGGTTGGCCCGCACCAGCTGACGCATCTGCTCCAGCCGCTGCTTGTTCATGCCCATCTTCCCCAGCAGCTCCATGAGCTCCCGCAGCGCGTCCCGCACATCCTGGAACTGGAGGGCCCGCATCATGCGCCGGGTCATCCACTCCCGGTAGCGCATGTCGTCCGCCCGGTTCAGCCCCACCAGCTTGCCCAGCTGCTCCAGCTCCTCTTGGGAGAGCTGCTCCCCCCGCAGGAGCTTCTCCATCATTTCCCGCAGCCGGTCGCTGAACTGGCGCAGGGCCTGGGCCAGCATCTGGGCCTCCTCCGGGGAGAGGTCTTGGGTCAGGTCGGCCAGGGGCGGCGCGTCCCCGCTGCCGAAGAAGAGGGGGAAGAGCTCCTCGAAGGTGGGGATGTCCCGGGCTTCCTTGACCAGGGTGGCCCGCAGGGTGAGGCGGAAGGTCTCCCGCTCCTGGACGCCCAGGCTGTCCACGGCCTGGAAGGCGTCCGCGCTCTCGGCCAGGCTCACCCGCACGCCACCCGCCCGCAGCGCGGCGATGAACTGGACAATCCGTTCTTCCATGACGGGGCTCCTTTCCCTGGCTCAGTTCCAGCGGCGGCGCCGGGGGTAGGGATCCTCCCAGTCGTCCTGACTGGGGGTCTGGGCCAGCTGACGCCGCACCTTCTGCAGGTCACTCTCGTGCTTGAGGAGCACGCTCAGCGTGGTCTCCAGGGTGTGGGCATCCAGGGCGCTGGCGTTCAGGGCCACCAGGGACTTGGCCCAGTCCAGGGTCTCGCTGATGGAGGGGGCCTTGCGCAGGTCCATGCCTCGCAGCCGCTGGACCAGCTCCACAGCCTGGCGAGCCAGCTTGGGGGCCAGCTCTGGGACCTTCAGCCGCACCACGCCCAGCTCCTGCTCCAGGGAGGGGTAGCCGATGAAGAGGTAGAGGCAGCGCCGTTTCAGGGCTTCGCTCAGCTCCCGGGTGTTGTTGCTGGTGAGGATGACCAGGGGCCGGTGGATGGCCTCCAGGGTGCCCAGCTCCGGCACGCTGACCTGGAAGTCGCTCAGCACCTCCAGCAGGAAGGCCTCGAACTCCGCGTCGGCCCGGTCGATCTCGTCGATGAGCAGGACCGTGGGCTCCGGGCTGAGGATGGCCCGCAGCAGGGGGCGTTGGAGCAGGAAGCGCATAGAGAAGAAGACATCCTCCTCCGCGGCCAGGCGGTCCGCGGCCTCGGTCAAGGAGCGGGCGTCGGCCAGGGTCTCCTGGAGCTTGTCCCGCAGGAGCTGGGTGTAGAGGAGCTGCTTGGCGTACTCCCACTCGTAGAGGGCCTTGGTCTCGTCCAGCCCCTCGTAGCACTGGAGGCGGATCAGCTCCCGGCCCGTGGCGCCGGCCACTGCCTTGGCCAGCTCCGTCTTGCCCACGCCGGCCGGGCCCTCGGTCAAGAGCGGCTTGCCCAGCTCCTGGCTCAGGAAGACGGTGGTGGCGATCTCGTCGTTGGCGATGTACTGTTGCTGGCTCAGGGCCTGCGTCACGTCGTCGATGGATTGAAACTGGCGGATCGAACTCATGGATGGAAGGCTCCTTCCTTCGGCACCGTGCCCCGACCAGGTGCTGGTCGAAGCGCACACGGCAATCCCAACGGCCTCTGCGGACTTCTGCCTGGCTTGACCTAGTGTACCCGAACCCGGAAACCTTTGTAAAACGCCCCGGAAATGCCCCCAGGATACTCTAAACAGGCCGGAAAGTGTGTAGGAACGGGCCCATTGGGGATGGGGAATGGCGAGTGGGAAGGTGGGGAATTCCGGGTCAACCCTTTCACCCCGGTGCCCGTTCCGTGTTACAATCGTCCCGACAGCGCCCAGCCCCCAGGACAACCCTGGGGCGGGTATCCAGCGCCCAGCCAGATCGAGCCCGCCATGATCGAACGCCAGCTCGGCACGTTGATTCTGCCCGATTTCCTCATCCAGCGCCCTGGCCAGCCCCCCAAGGCCAACTGGGGCATCCGCATCGCGGGCCGCACCATCCAGGCTGTGGGCAGCCACCAGGAGCTGCTC
>WGCB01000646.1 GCA_015494005.1 Caldilineaceae bacterium | reverse complement strand
GGAGATCCACCGGGAAAAGCTGTCGAAAACGGGGGTTCTGGGTCATTGTCGTCCCCTTTTGAAGCCCGAGGCCGGGTCGTCCTTGCGTTCCTCCGCCTCCTGGAGCGCCCAACGCACCCCGCGCACCATCATCCCCAGCAGGAGGGGGTGCTCCACCGGAGGCAGGCGGCGGAGGCCTTCTGCCAGGAGCAGGGCCTGGCGAGCGTGCCCTTTGCCCCCTTTGGCCATGGCGAACCATTCGGCCTGGCCCTGCAGGCTCGCCTCCAGTTGGGTCAGGAGGGCGGCGGCATCCCTGGAGGCGAATAGCTCCTGCAACATCTCCCGGGCGATGGGCTCCGCTCGGTAGGGCTCCCTGTGCCCCCAGACGTCCCGGGCCCAGGCCATCAGCCGAGGATCCCGGAAGAACCAGAGATGCATGGCCGGATGTTGGAGCAGATCCCCGCTGGCCATCTCCAGGATCTCCGCGTTGACCTCCGCCCAGAGGGCCGGACCAGAGGCCAGGAACGCCACCATCTCCGGGTCCAGCTCCGGGGGTGGAGCGTATTCCCAGAGATAGGGGCTGAAGAGGGTGTATTCCTCGGGCAGGGGCCGGGGCTTCCCCGCGTGGTGCTGGGCCAGGTGGCTCTTCAGCCGTCCCCGGGCATAGTCGAAGGAGGCCTCCAGGTAGACGTTGGTCTCGAAGGGGCCGGTGATGGAGAGCATCTCCCCTCTGTCCCGGGGAATGGGGAAATGGTAGACGGGGACCTGCAGGTCTCCGAAACTTTTCTCCAGGCCCGTGAGGACGTTGATCCGCACGTTGATGAAGATCCCCTGCCAGGGGATCTGGCCCTGGCCTTCGCTCTGCTGCAGGAACCAGATCTCCTGGTCCCCGCTGGGCAGGACGGCCCCGAGAAGAGCCCGCCATCCCTGGGGCTGGGGCGGGGTGTAGAGGACGCCGGCGAAACGGAGCTTGCGCCAGGAGCGTTCCGCCTTCTGGGCCAGGGCCGGGGGCAGGTCCACCCGGAGCACGTGCAGGGCCCGGGCCGCCTGCTGGGCCGCCTCGCCCTGGCGGATCCGCTCCAGCTGCTGGATGGCCGCGCTGGCCACCTGGGGCCGGGGATCGTAGGCGATGAGCCGCAGCAGCTCCACCCGTTCGGCCGGATCGATCTTGCCGAGCAGATCCAGGACCATGAAGGCCACCCCGACATCCTCCTGGCGCATCTGGCGCACGTACTCCAGGAGCACCCGGGGGTTGCGCCGCCCCTCGTCGATGGCCTCCCGCAGGCTCTGCATCACCACATCCTCGGGGTTGGTGATGTCACTGAGCAGGGCGCCAGGCACCTCCTCGCCCAGGAAACGCTCCAGGATGAGGGTGGCTGTGAGGCGCACCGCCGGGGAGTTGGCCCGGTTGGCCGCTGCGTTGCGCAGGGCAGGCACGATCTGCTCCGAGGGCAGCAGGGCCGCCAGCCGCCCCAGGCCGCCCCGGAGCTGGCTGCTGTTCGTCCCCAGCCGCTTGATCAGCTCGGGGATCACCACCTGGGGCTCGTAGTGGGTGGCGATCTGGCGCACCTGGGCCAGCAGGTTGGGTTCCAGCTCCACCTGGGCCAGGTGATCCAGGGCCTTCCCCACCCGGCGCCGGGCCTGGAAGGTGTCGATGACCTTGCTGCCCGGGGCCTGCTTGGGCTTCTGCCCTTCGGGATCTCGGTTCTGGGATGGGTTCTTACCTCGCTCGCGGTCCATGGCTGGCATTATATCACCAGGGCCACTGGGAAGGAATTCACTGCCAGGGCATGCGCTCGTTCCGGCAAATCGGCTTCTTTTGCCTTCCCCTAAAGACCAGTGATACACTGTAGCTGCCTGTCCAGACGCCGGGCAGGCCGGGCAGATCGGTCCTTTCGCTGACGCCCCTCAGCGACGTTCAGGCATCCCAGCAAGCCATGTCCCAGGCACTCTACCGCAAGTGGCGCAGCCAGACCTTCGAGGAGGTCATCGGCCAGGAACATGTGACCCAGACCCTCCGCAACGCCCTGCGGGAGGGACGGCTGGCCCATGCCTACCTCTTCTCGGGCCCCCGGGGCACGGGCAAGACCAGCACCGCCCGCATCCTGGCCAAGGCCCTGAACTGCACCGGCCCGGAGGAGGAGCGGCCCTGCAACCAGTGCCCCACCTGCCTGGCCATCAACGAGGGGCGCATGCTGGACCTGGTGGAGATCGACGCGGCCAGCAACAACAGCGTGGAGGACATCCGGGAGCTGCGGGAGAAGGTCGGTTTCCGGCCCAGCGAAGGGCGCTACAAGGTCTACATCATCGACGAGGTGCACATGCTCAGCACCAGCGCCTTCAACGCCCTGTTGAAGACCCTGGAGGAGCCGCCGCCCCACGCCCGTTTCATCCTGGCCACCACGGAGCCCCACAAGATCCCGGCCACGGTGCTCAGCCGCTGCCAGCGCTTCGATTTCCGGCGCATCCCCGTGCCCAAGATCACCGCCCACCTGCGCCGCATCGTGGAGGCGGAGGGCTTCCGGGCCCAGGACGAGGCCCTGGCGGCCATCGCCCGCAGCGCCCAGGGCTGCATGCGGGACGCGGTGAGCCTGCTGGATCAGATGCTCAGCTACGGCACGGAGGAGGTGACCCTGGCGCAGGTGCAGCAGGTGCTGGGCAGCGTGGCCAGCCAGTCGGTGACGGCCTTCGTGGACGCGGTGGCCCAGCAGGACATCCCCGCAGGCCTGGCCCTGATCCATCGGCTGGTCAGCGACGGCGCCAGCCTCCAGGAGTTCACCCAGCAGGTGGTGGAGCATCTGCGGGGGGTGCTCCTGGTGCAGATGACCGGGGATGCGAGCCTCCTGGAGGACCAGCCGGCGGAGACCGTGGCCCAGATGGAGGGCCAGGCCCAGCGGATGAGCCAGGCCCGCACCCTGGCCGCCATCAAGCGCTTCAGCCAGGCGGTCCAGGAGCTGAAAGGCGGGCACCAACCCCAGCTGCCCCTGGAGCTGGCCCTCATCGAGGCCGTGCAGGGGGAGCCCCGGCTGGAGCGGGCTGCGACCCTGGGGCCGGAGGCCGCTGCGCCATCCCAGCCCCAGGCTGCCCAGCCCACGGCGTCCCCGCCCCAGGCGACCCCGGCTCAGACAGCTCCGGCCTCGCCCGCTGCCCCGGAGGCGGCCGCTCCGGAGCCCTCGAGCCAGGCGGCTGGCACCCCTCCGCCCTTGGAT
>WGCB01000645.1 GCA_015494005.1 Caldilineaceae bacterium | reverse complement strand
CGTGATAGAGCATCCAGCTCCAGGCGCTCCAGAAGGAGGAGATCATTCCATGCGTGCCAAACCCGAACGAACTCAACGCTATGCCGTCAGCCTTCGGCGGGAGAGCGAACTCCACGCGGTGGCCGAGGCCCACGGCCACACCCTGCGACTAGGCGTGCACCGGGGCGATCCCGAGGCCGGGTTCAACGCCGCAGAGACGCTGATGGCGGCATTTGGAGCCTGCCTGATGACCAACATCAACAGCTTGGCCGAGAAGATGCGCCTGCAGATCGATGATGCCCGCATCGAGATCAGGGCTGGCGGCTCGCTCCGCCGCACTGCCCTGATCGCCCTGGAATACGAACTGGTGCTCACCAGCCCGGAGCCGGAAGAAAAGCTGGAGAAGCTGCACCAGCAGGCGGTCAAGTGGGGTACGGTCGCCAACACCCTCTCGCATGGCATCACGCCCCGGGGAACCATACGCGTGGAATGGCCGCCTTTCCCTCCTCCGAGGAAGGACACTTGATCCTGCTCGCCATGTCTGCCGGGCCAGCGGACATGGGATCCGCGGGCATGGAAAAAGCCCCGCCGATGACGACGGGGCTTGGATCCGCAAGCTCTTCTGAGTCGTCGCCGGGCCGCCTCAGCCGAAGAGACCACCCAGCAGCTTGGAGCCCAGGTTCAAAATATCGTCGGTGAGGTCGCCGTCACCGTCCATGTCCAGCAGCTTGGCCAGGCCCCCCAGCTGGGAGTCCGCCTGCTGACGCTCCTGGCCCAACAGCTGCGCGATGCCCTGAGCGTCCAGCCCTTTCTCCCGCTTGGTCTTGCCCAGGCCCCCCATGACCAGCGGCGCCAGCATGGCCATGAGCTGCCCGGCCGAGTTCGGGTCCAGGCCGGCGCTGCTGCCCAACCCCTTGGCTACCAGACCCTGCTTCTCGCCCAGCACATGGCGCAGGATGGCCTGGCCGTCCTGCTGCACGGCCCGATCCCCCAGCACCTGGGTGACGTTCTCCAACACCCGGCCGTCGTGGTCCTTCTCCAGGGCCCGGGTCAGGGCCTGCGCGCCCTCCGGGGAGGCCGCGTTCTTCCCCAGCGCGCTGATCAGCATGGGCAGGGCCGCGGTGACCGCCTTCTGGGTGCTCTTCTCGTCCGCGCCCAGCTGCTGGCTGATCTGCCGCATCCCCTGGTCGCCCAGCATCTGCATCAATGTTCCTGCCAGTGAACTCATCTCGTTTCGCTCCTGTTCGGTTCGTGGACAGCCAAGCCGCGCCGGTCGCTTCCGTGCCGGGCGGCGGGCGAGCCGCGCTCTGCCCAGGTCCAGGATAGCACAGAAAGGTTACGCCGCCCATTACGGCCGAGCCCCCAGAGTCCAGCTCCCCGGGGTCCAGCCGCCCGAGTCAAGCGAGGAGCAGGGTCATGCGGGGGAGCTGGGCCAACCAGGCCGGTAGGGCCGGGTGACGGGCCAGGGGCAAGCGGGGGTCCTGGAGGATCCGGCCCAGGGAGGCCAGGAGCGCCGGTCGATCCAGGCCCAGGCCGGGGCCGTCGAAGACCCAGACCACCTGCCCAGGACCGGCAGCCAGGGCCATGTCCCGCAGGAGCTGTTGCTGGACTGCCCGGGGATGGAGCCGCCGCCAGGGCAGGAGATGGTAGCGCCGCCCCCGGTGGAGCAGATCCACGGTGGCCAGGGGATGCCCACCCAATGCCACGCCCAGAACCCGCTGAAAGGCCATGCTCCGGGCGAAATTCGGGTCCCGGTTGGCCAGACGGTGGGCCAGCCGCTGGGCAAGCCGGGCTCGGGATCGTCGGGCCGGCCCCGCGAACCGGTCCTGGACCACATGCTGGAAGCCGGCCACCCGATGGAACCGATTGATGAAGCGCACCAGGTCCGGGCTTGCCTGGGCCAGTCGGGAGGCCCAGATGCCCTGGAGCATCCCGGCTCGATCCAGGGCCCGCCGGGCCTGGGCATGGATGGTCCGGGGTCCAGGCAGGGGACGGGGGGATCTCGGGCGAGGGCTGGGCTTCCGCACCACCACCGCCGGGGGCTGGACCGGCCAGGTGGAGAGCCAGGGACGGTTGGAGACCCAGACAATGGGTCGAGTTACCCGGGGCCGGATCACCCGAGGCCGGACCACTCGGGGGCGGACCACTCGGGGGCGAACTGTCCCAGGCCGACGCACCCCAGGGACAGGGCGGCGGCGAGTCCGGAGACGTGGCCGAGCGCGACCAGGCGACAGGGACCGGCGAGCGCGAGGGGGACGGCGCAGGACTGACCGGCGCACGGGGGCCCGTCGCGAGCGTCTGCGGGGACGGCGAATTCGTGTTCTCACCCTCTTCCTCCCTTTCAGCCATGCCTGGCCTGTGCGTCCTGGATCGGCGCGGGAAGCGCCGTGCGCCCCCTCGGGCCTGGCGGCGTCCTCAGGCCCGGCGGCACCCACCGGAGCGCACTAGGCGGATCTCCACCCGGCGGTTGGCCCTGCGCCCGGAAGCCGTGACGTTGGAGCGGATGGGCCGGGTCGGGCCGGCGCTGCTCACCCGCAGCGGGGGTGGCCAGTCGGCCAGACGAGGCGCGCCAGCCGCTGCGATCAGGGCCGCCTCGGTGCGGGGGCCCACGATGCCGTCCACGGTCAGGCCCCGACGGCGCTGGAAGTTCCGAACCGCCCGGCGGGTCCTCGACCCCAGGATGCCGTCCACGGCCAGGCCCGCGCCGATGGTCCGATTCAGGGCCGCCTGGAGCCAGCGCACGTAGGAGCGGCTGCGGCGCATCTGTTTCAGCAGCTCCTTGGCCACGGCCACGCCCCGCTGCACCCCCAACCGGCCGAAGCGGGCCGCGTCGCCGGTCTCGTCCTCGTGGCCCTGCACGTGGACGGTCAGCAGGTCACAGGCCGGGTCCAGGGTGGGCAGCACCCGGTCCATGATGGTGGCGGCCAGGCGGCGCAGGGTGCGTCGGTGGCCCGAGGTCAGCCGGGCGCTGCCAGCCTGGAATCCGGAGAGGACAAGGGTCCCGGGCGGCGGGGGCTTGGGCAGGATCTGGTCCGCCTCCTGGGCCCAGGATTCGTACAGGTGATCTCGTTCCAGTTCAGCCAACATGGTGGGTCTCCTTGGGTTGCAGGGGGCGAGGATCCGTGGCGGGATCTCGGCGCTGGGCTAGAGCCATTCGTACTCCTGGGCGGGGGCCCGGCGCCGCGCGCCTCGCCCCACCAACGGCCGCCGGGCCGGGGGACGGGCTGGCCCCAGGG
>WGCB01000644.1 GCA_015494005.1 Caldilineaceae bacterium | reverse complement strand
TCGGGGAGGTGGTGCGGGCCGGGGCCAACATCATCGTGGCCGGCAGCGCGGTCTACAACGACCGGGCCTCCGTGGCGGAGAACCTGGAGCAGCTGCGCCTCGCGGCCCGGCGAGGCTGAGGGACATCTGAGCGTCTGGGTGTCTGGGTCTGAATGCCTGGGGAGGTGGAGGCCCTGGGAGATCAGCGGGTGAGGAGCTGCATCACCAGGGAGATGTAGGGGATCACGAAGAGGATGCTGTCCAGCCGGTCCAGGAGGCCGCCGTGGCCGGGGAAGAGGTGGCTGCTGTCCTTGACTCCGGCCTGCCGCTTGATCATGCTCACGGACAGGTCCCCGAAGAGGGCTAGGACGCCCCCGCCCAGGCCGATGAGCAGCCCCAGGGCGAAGCTGCCGGGCAGCGGGGTGGAGGCCAGCATGGCCCCGCTGATCAGGGCGGCGGTCACCCAGCCTCCCAGGGTGCCCTCCCAGGTCTTCTTGGGGCTGAGCCGGGGCCAGAGCTTGTGCCGTCCCAGGGTGATGCCCACCAGGTAGGCCAGGGTGTCGTTGCCCCAGGTGATGAGCAGTCCCAGGAGCAGCCACCAGAGGCCGTCCGGCGCCAGGCGCAGCGCGGTGATCTGGGCGATGAGGGTGCCCAGGTAGAGGGCCCCGGCCAGGGTGCTCAGCCAGTAGACCAGGGGTTTCTCTGTGCGGTAGAGGGCGCGGATGAGGGTGGCGATGACCCCCAGCACCAGGATGGGGGCCAGGGGCAGGCGCTGGGGCTGCCAGCCGGTGTAGACCAGGAGCAGCAGCCAGGGGATGCCCAGCCAGAGGCTGGCCGGGTAGCCGCTCTGGGCCAGGAGGGAGTAGAGCTCCCAGCCCGCCCAGACGGCGAGCAGGGTCACCAGGGCCACCCACCAGAGCCCGCCCAGCCAGATGGGGATGAGAACCAGAGGCAGAGCGATCAGAGCTGCGAGGATCCGCTGTTTCACAGGATGCTGACTCGGTTTCGCTGGAATGGATGGCTGGTGGCGGCTGGTTGCACCCGGCGGGCGCGGGGTGCAGGGCGGATCGGGCTCGATCCGGTGGCCCGGGGGAGACGGCCAGGTGGCGGTGGTCGGGCAGGAGCTAGGCGGGCGTGGCGTCCGGGACTCGGCCGAAGCGGCGTTCTCGGGCCGCGTACTCGGCCAGGGCCTTGTAGAGCTCGTCCTTGTCGAAATCGGGCCAGTAGGTGGGGGTGGTGTAGTACTCGGAATAGGCCGCCTGCCAGATCAGGAAGTTGCTCAGGCGATATTCCCCGCCGGTGCGGATGATCAGGTCCGGGTCCGGCAGGTCACCGGTGTAGAGGTAGCGGCTGAAGACTTCCTCGGTCAGCTCGTCCGGGTCGATGCCGTCCCGGATGATCTGGCGCACTGCGTCCAGGATCTCGCTGCGGCCCCCGTAGTTGAAGGCCACGTTGAGGATGATGCGGTCGTTGTTCTTGGTGACCTCCAGGGCGTGGCGGATCTGCTCCTGGAGCTCCGGGTTGATCCCCTCCAGGCGGCCGCTGTGGCGGATCTGCACGCCGTTCTTGTGGAGTTCGCTCAGTCGGCGGCGGATGGTGTAGCCCAGGAGCTGCATCAGCCCGGAGACCTCCTCCGGGGGGCGATGCCAGTTCTCCGTGGAGAAGGCGTAGATGGTCAGCACCTTGACGCCGAACTCCACGCAGCCCTCCAGGACCGGCTGGATGTTGTTGACCCCGGCCCGGTGGCCCATCTGCCGAGGGAGCCCCCGGCGTTTGGCCCAGCGGCCGTTGCCGTCCATGATGATGCCCACGTGGTAGGGCACAGGGGAGATGGGGGGATAGGTCGCTTCCTGCTTTTTGGCCACGATGTTGCTCCTCGATCCAATGGCCCCGGTTGGTGCGGACGCCGGGCCAGTCGATCTGCCATGAAAACAGAGGGGTGAGCTTGGCCCCACCCCTCGCCGTTCGACGCCGCCGCGCTGCACTCCGCTGCGCTGGGCGTCTGCACTGGAAATCCCGTCGGAGATCCCGACCCAAGCGCCACGACCTGGACGACCACGCCGTGGGGGCACTCGCCGGGATGCTCTGGGCTGCGCGGGGGCTGCACGGCCCCGATCCCTCGGGCTAGATGGTCATGATCTCCTGCTCCTTCTCGTGGGCCAGTTCGTCCACCTTCTTGATGTAGGTGTTGGTCAGCTCTTGGACCTTGTCCTGGCTCCGGTGGAGCTCGTCTTCGGTGATGATACTTTCCTTCTCCATTTGGCGCAAGTCGTGGATGGCATCCCGGCGGATGTTGCGGATGGCCACCCGGGCCTCCTCGGCGCGCTTGGCCACCACCTTGGTCAGCTCCCGTCGGCGCTCCTCAGTCAAGGGTGGGATGTGCAGCCGCAGCTGTTTGCCATCGCTGTTGGGGGTCAGTCCCAGGTCCGATTTGGCAATGGCCCGCTCGATGGCCTGGACGTCGCTGGGGGTGTAGGGGCGGATGAGCAGGGTCTGGGCGTCGGGCACGCTGATGCTGGCCAGCTGCATGAGGGGGGTGGGCACGCCGTAGTACTCCACCTGGATGCTTTCCACCAGGGCAGGGGTGGCTCGGCCGGTCCGGATGGTCATCAGATCATGCCGCATCACCTCCACGGCTTTGCGCATTCGTTCTTCCGCGTCTCGAAGGACCTCGTCGATCATTGCCAGACACTCCTTTGCCAGTGTGGGGCTCTTCCCAGCCGCCGGGTGGATCCCGAAATTATCCGAGGTTGTTCAAAAATAGTCCGAAACTGTCTCGAGGGTGCTGAAATGGCCGGAGAAACCGTGCCGGGGGACATGTCTCGGTTATTTTAGCAAATTTCGCCATCAAATGAAAACGTTTGCCAGGGTTCGCAAGGTCGGGGATCGAGGGTGGGATCCTGGGCTGGACGCGCAAAGGCCTGCCAGGAGGAGATCCTGACAGGCCCGGGCAGAAGGGATGGTCGGTTCTAGGCCGTCTCCAGGGTGGAGACGAAGGTGCCCACGCTCTCGCCCCGCACCACCTTGTCCAGCACATGGGGCTGCCAGAGGTTCACCACGTAGATGGGCAGGTCGTTGTCCATGCACATGGCGATGGCGGTGCTGTCCATGACGCCCACGCGCATGTTCAGGGCGTCGATGTAGCTCATGCGCTCGAAGCGACGGGCGGCGGCCTCCAGCTTGGGGTCCCGGTCGTAGATGGCGTCCACTTTGGTGGCCTTGATCAGCACCTCCGCCTTAATCTCCATGGCTCGCAGGGCGGCCGCGGTGTCCGTGGTGAAGTAGGGGTTGCCCGTGCCTGCGCCGAAAATGACCACTCGCCCCTTTTCCAGGTGGCGGACAGCCCGGCGCTGGATGTAGGGCTCGGCCACGGCCCGCACCTCGATGCCCGTCATCACCCGGGTGGGGACGCCGATCTGCTCCAGGGCGTCCTGCAGGGCCAGGGCGTTCATGACCGTGGCCAGCATGCCCATGTGGTCCGCGGTGACCCGCTCCATGCCGTGGTCCAGGCCGTCGGCCTTGCCTCGCCACAGGTTCCCCCCGCCGATGACCAGGGCCACCTGCACGCCCATGTTCACCACGCCCAGCACTTTGTTGGCCACTTCCCGGGCTCGATGAGGATTGATGCCGAACCCGTTCTCGCCGGCCAGGGCCTCGCCGCCCAGCTTCAGGAGGATGCGGTGGTATTTCAGTTCGCTCATGGTTTGCTCCGTTTGCTACGCTCGTCTCACGTTTGCTGCCGATTCGCCCCGCACAGGCTTGGGCCATCGGTGGTACGAGCTGGCCTGTCGGTTCACCAGGCCGGCTGCACCGGGGCCATGTACAGAAATGCCCAGCCGATGTCACTGGCTGGGCATCCCGTCTACTCGCCGACTGCCAGGCGGCAGAAGCGGCGTACTTTGATGTTCTCGCCGAGGGAGGCGATGTTCTCTACGATCAGCTGTTCCACGGTCACGTCCGGGTTCTTGATGAAGGGCTGCTCCAGGAGGCAGATCTCGCTGAACCACTTCTCCAGCTTGCCCTCGATGATGCGATCCCAGATGTGCTCGGGCTTGCCGCTGTCGGCCAGCTGGCTGCGGTAGATGGCCTTCTCCTTCTCGATGACCTCTTCGGGGACCTCGTCCCGGCTCACGTACTGGGGACGGGCCGCCACCACCTGCATGGCCAGATCCCGGGCCAGCTCCTGGAACTGGGGGGTGCGGGCCACGAAGTCGGTCTCGCAGTTGACCTCCACCATGCCGGCTACCTTGCTGCCCGGGTGGATGTAGGTGCCGATGAGCCCCTCCTTGGCCTCCCGGCTGGCCTTCTTGGCCGCGGCCGAGAGTCCCTTCTCTCGCAGGATCTCCACCGCCTTGTCGAAATCGCCTTCCGCCTGGGTCAGGGCCTTCTTGCAGTCCAGGACACCGGCGCCGGTGGCCTGGCGCAGCTCGCGTACCATCTGGGATGTAATTGTCACGTCTGCCATGTTTGTCTCCTACTTCGTTTGGCACCTGCCTGGTGCTGGTTTTCACACGTTCGCCCACTTGCCAGCCAAAGGTGCAGGTCTGGGTCCGTGGGCGAAACAAGTCATCGTACAGTCGTATGTGCTTTCTGGCTTTTCTGCACCGTGATCCGCGCACGGCTTTCTGTGCACGGCGTCCCGCGGGGCTTCGAACTGCCCGGGCTCCTCCTGGGGAGGGGTTACTCCTCGCCCTGTTCGGCGTCGGCGGTTTCCTCGGCGCTGCTGGCTTCCGGATTGGCCTCGGCCTCGACCTCGGCGGAGGCCTCATCCGAGGCTTCGGTCGTTTCCTCGGCTGGGGCGCTCTCGGCCACAGCCACGGCCTCTTCCGCCTGAGCAGCGGCGGCTGCCTCGGCTTCCTCCGCGGCCTGAAGCTTGGCCAGGGTGCTGGGCCCCAGGTACTTCTCCATCTCGGCCAGCTCGTCCTCGGAGACCTGCCCCGTCTCGGCCAGGTCCACTTCCCGGATGCTGCGCCCCTCCACGATGGCGTCGGCGATGATGTGGGTGATCAGCTTGATGGAGCGGATGGCGTCGTCGTTGCCCGGGATGATGTAGTCGATGGGATCCGGGTCGCAGTTGGTGTCCACGATGGCCAGGACCGGGATGTGGACCTTGTTGGCCTCCTTCACCGCCAGCTCTTCCCGGCGGGTGTCCACCACGTAGAGCATGTCGGGCAGGTCCTTCATCCCCTTCAGGCCACCGATGCGCCGGTTCAGCTTGGCGATCTCCCGGTCAATGGCCAGCTGTTCCTTCTTGGACAGGTTGCGGAACTCGCCGCTGGCCACTCGGCGCTCCAACGTGTTCAGGTAGTCGATGCGCTGCTTGATGGTCTTCCAGTTGGTCAGCGTGCCGCCCAGCCAGCGGATGTTCACGTAGGGCATGCCGGCCCGCTGGGCCTCCTGGGCGATGGTGGCCTGGGCCTGGCGCTTGGTGCCTACGAACAGGATAGTCCCGCCTTTGGCGGCCAGATCCCGGACCAGGTCGTAGTACTGGTTGATGCGCACCATGGTCTGGTGCAGGTCGATGATGTGGATGCCGCTGCGTTCCGTGAAGATGAAGGGACGCATCTTCGGGTTCCAGCGGCGGGTGCGGTGCCCGAAGTGCACCCCTGCTTCCAGCAGCTGCCTCATTGTTACGACGGATGCCACGGTGTACCCTCCTGTGGGTTGATCGTCCGCTCTGTTCGTCCCGGAAATGGACTGCTCGTTGCACTGGCCTGGCCTGCCTGGTCCGTCCTCGGCCGAGGCACGAGCAGCACCCCCATTTCTGCGGTCCCAGAGCGTGTGGATGTCTGGATTTTGTCTGGTCAAATGCCAGGCAGACCGACTGACAATGATACCACAGCGGCAGGGAGTTGACCAAAAACTGCCCGACCCAATGGGCGAGGGAAACCGGCTCCCAGGCCATGCCTCCGGGACGCGAAAAGCCCCCGGGGAGCTCCCGGAGGCGAGGGGTGTCGGGATCGCAGATCGGCCAGCATCGTGTGCCAGCCACTGTGGGTCAGCCATCGTGTGTCAGTCGGAGCGGCCCTGGGACTCCACGGACTCGGTCGCCTTTGTGTCGGACCGGGTGTCGGACCGGCCCTGGTTCTTGAAGTCCACAAAGCGGTAGCCCAGCCCCCGCTCGGTGAAGATGTAGCGGGGGTGGGCCGGA
>WGCB01000643.1 GCA_015494005.1 Caldilineaceae bacterium | reverse complement strand
GTGATCACCACCCGCACCCCCTCCAGGGGCCCGCCCCGGCCCAGGACCTTGCAGGCCACCTCGAAGATCTCCTCGGGCTCGCTCATGCGCCCCGCGCCGTACTCCCCCGAGGCCAGGCGCCCCTGGGCTGGCCCCACGAAGTCCACGCCCCGGCGACGCAGGACCTCCACGTGCTCCTGGGTGGCCGGGTGGGTCCACATGTTGGTCTCCATGGCCGGGGCCAGGAGCATGGGGCCCCGATAGCTGAGCGCGGTGATGCTGAGGAGGTCATCGCTCATGCCCAGGGCCAGGCGGGTGAGGGTCTGGGCCGTGGCCGGGGCCACGATGAAGAGGTCCGCGGCGTGGGCCAGGGCCACGTGGCCGATGCGCAGGCGGCCCGTGTCCTGCCAGCTCTCGAAGATGTCGTCGGCCACCGGGCGCTGGGTGATGGCCTGGAAGGTCAAGGGAGTGACGAACTTGGCCGCGGAGGGGGTCATGATCACGTCCACGATGGCGTTGGCCTGGGTCAGACGGCTGGCCAGGGTCACGGCCTTGTAGGCGGCGATGCCTCCGCTCACCCCCAGGATGATGCGTTTTCCGTTCAGGATCGGTGCCATGAGAGGTTCGTTGATTGGTTGATTGGTTGATTCGTTGATGGGCTGATTGGGCGGTTGAGCGATTGGGAGACTGGAGACTGGCGATCCGTTTCCGCAAGGACCCATCCGGTCACCCTGTCATCGTGCCACCTGCTCCCACCTTCCAGATCCCTACTCCCGATTCATCAAATAGACTTCCCGCACGCCGGCCAGGGTGAGCCAGGGATCGTACTGGTGGATGGCGTCGGTCAAAGGGGCCACGATGTGCCCCAATCCCCCGGTGGCCACCACCTGGGCCGGCTCGCCCAGCTCCGCCTGCAGCCGGGAGAGAGCAGCCCCTCCACCAGGCCCACGTAGCCGTAGACCAGGCCGGACTGGATGGCCGGGACCGTGTCCGAGCCGATGGCCGAGGGAGGCGGGGTGAGCTCCACAGCGGGCAGGGCGCTAGCCCGCTCGATGAGGGCGTTGGTCACGGTGCCCAGGCCCGGTGCGATGGCCCCACCCAGGAAGTGCCCATCCCGGGTGACCACGTTGAAGGTGGTGGCCGTGCCGAAGTCCACGGCGATGACCGGCCCGCCGAAGCGGCGGTAGGCGGCCACTGCGTCCACCAGCCGATCCGCGCCCACCACCTCGGGCCGGCGCAGGGCCAGGGTCAGCCCCACCTCCAGCCCGGCGCGGATCACCAGGGGCGGCTGGCCCAGCAGATCCGTCAACAGGGGCACCCAGATGTCCGTGAGGGGCGCCACCACGCTGACGATGCCGGTGGCCTGGAAGAGGTCCGGGCGGTAACCCTTCTCCTCCCAGAGCTGGCGCAGGAGGAGCCGGTACTCGTCCCCAGTGCGCAGGCGATCCGTCTGCAGACGCCAGGTGGCCAGGGGCTGCTCGGCCATGCGGGCCTTCGGGTCCGCGGAGGCTGGGTGGGGATAGGCCCCGATGACAATATGGCTGTTGCCGATGTCGATGGTCAGGAACATGGCTTCCATTGTACCGTCCAGGGACAGGGCGTGCAACTCGGGGCGAAAGCAGGGGGATGTCCCGGCATCCTGGAAAGTAGGGGTAGGGTTTGCCCTCACCTTGAAGGATACGGGTGGGCGCGACAAGCCGCGCCCCTACACAGCCTCAGACAATGTCCCGGTTCTTTTTCTTCGCAGGCGCATCGGACTTGCACACAGACCACAGAAGAAGCATAATTCAAATCGGCATTTTGTCTTTGATTTTTTGTATTTCACCTGGATTTCCTGAATTTCATTGAAGTGAGGGGGCGAGAAATGGTACAATCATCCACAGACAGCAGACTGGACTCCTTGGATCGGGCCATCCTGGCGGAGCTGCAGGCCAACGCCCGGATCAGCAACGCGGCGCTGGCCCGGCGGGTGAACCTCTCCCCGCCCGCGGTGCACGCCCGCATTCGCCGGCTGGAAAGGCAGGGCTTCATCCGCCAGTACACCGCCCTGCTGGACCGGGAGAAGATGGGCTACGACATGCTCTGCTTCGTCCACGTGAGCCTGCGCACCCACGGGCCCAAGCAGGTGGAGGAGTTCCGCCAGGCCCTGCGGGAGATGCCCGAGGTGCTGGAGTGCTACCACGTGACCGGCGAGTTCGACTACCTGCTCAAGGTGGTGATCCGCAACCGGGGCGACCTGGAGCGCTTCATCATCAAGCGGCTGACCCCGGCCCCGGGTATCGGGCGCATCCACACCAGCCTGGTCCTCAGCCCCATCAAGGAGACCACCCAGCTGCCCGTCCAAGCCGTGGAAACGTAGTTCTCTAGCCACAAGGAGGTCACCATGCCCCAGATTGTTCCCAAAACCATGGGCCAGCAGTTTGGCCGCCGCTCCTGGGCCGAGCCCTGGAAGATCAAGATGGTGGAGCCCATCCACATGACCACTCGGGAGGAACGAGAGCGGGCCATGGCCGAGGCCGGCTACAACACCTTCCTCCTCCGCTCCCAGGATGTCTACATCGACCTGCTCACGGACAGCGGCACCAGCGCCATGAGCGACCGCCAGTGGTCCGGCCTGATGCTGGGGGATGAGGCCTACGCGGGGAGCCGCAACTTCTACCACATGGTGGAGGCCATCCAGGAGCACTACGGCTACAAGTACGTGGTGCCCACCCACCAGGGCCGGGGCGCGGAGCATCTGATCAGCCAGGCGGTGATCCAGCCGGGCCAGATCGTCCCGGGCAACATGTACTTCACCACCACCCGCTTGCATCAGGAGCTGGCCGGGGGCAAGTTCGTGGACGTGATCATCCCCGAGGCCCACGATCCCACGGACCTGCATCCCTTCAAGGGCAACGTGGACCTGGCCAAGCTGGAGAGCCTGATCCAGGAGGTGGGGGCGGACAAGGTGGCCTACATTAGCCTGGCCGGCACGGTGAACATGGCCGGGGGCCAGCCGGTAAGCATGGCCAACGTCAAAGCCCTGAAGGCCCTCTGCGACCGCTACGGCATCCCCGTCTACCTGGACGCCACCCGCATGATGGAGAACGCCTTCTTCATCCAGGAGCGGGAGGAGGGCTACCAGGACAAGCCCATCGCCGCCATCCTCAAGGAGTTCTGCAGCTACACCGACGGGGCCTGGATGAGCGCCAAGAAGGACAACCTGGTGAACATCGGCGGCTGGCTGGCGGTGAACGACCAACAGCTCTTCGACCGACTGCGCAACATGGTGGTGGTCTACGAGGGGCTGCACACCTACGGCGGCATGGCAGGGCGGGACATGGAGGCCCTGGCCATCGGCATCCGGGAGGCGGTGCAGGACGACTACGTCCGGGCCCGGGTGGGCCAGGTGCGCTACCTGGGCGAGCTGCTCATGGACTGGGACGTGCCCATCGTCCAGCCTGTGGGGGGCCACGCCATCTTCCTGGACGCCAAGCGCTTCTACCCCCATCTGCCCCAGGACCTCTTCCCCGCCCAGACCCTGGCCGCGGAGCTCTACCTGGACTCGGGGGTGCGGGGCATGGAGCGGGGCATCGTCAGCGCTGGCCGGGACCCGGAGACGGGTCAGCATCGCTACCCGGCCCTGGAGCTGACCCGCCTGGCCATCCCTCGCCGGGTCTACACCCAGGCCCACATGGACGTGGTGGCCGAGTCGGTCAAGGCGGTGTACGACAACCGGGAGCAGGTCCGGGGCCTGCGCATGGTCTACGAGCCGGAGTACCTGCGCTTCTTCCAGGCCCGCTTCGAGCCCATCACCGAGTAGCAGAGGCCGACAGGGGGCCGACAGAGGCCCACACGGATCCGCCAACCCCGAGCCGCCGGAGATCCCCCGCCTCTCCGGCGGCTCAGCGCGGATAGGCCCCCGGCTCCCTCTCCGATGCCGTGGATCTCGCGGGGGCAGGAGGGCCCCCGTTCCATTCCCGTCTGGCTTGTTTTGCCCCCGCGGGTGTGGTAGTATGGAGACGAATCCCCTCCTGGTTTCCCCCGCCGCAGTTGCAACCTGGGTCTCAATCGGATAGAAGGGCGCAGCGCTATCCCGGTTGCGCCTTTTGTCGATCCGTTCATGCAACTCTACCCACACTGCATCACTCAACAAAGGAGGGAACCCATGCGTGTCTTTCGCCTGTTCCTCGTGCTGGCCATCCTCGTCGGGCTGACGGCCTGCTCGCCCGTGGCCGGTCCGCCCCCATCCGCCGGGGAGGCGCCGGCCCAGGAGGCAGCTGCCCCGCAGAAGCTGGTGGTCTACTCCAGCGTGGACGAGGAGAACGCCAAGAAGATCCTGGACGTCTTCACCCAGCAGACGGGCATCGACGTGGAGATGGTCTTCCTCTCCTCTGGCCCGGCCCTGAGCCGCATCGAGGCGGAATCCAGCCGGCCCCAGGCAGATGTCTGGTTCGGCGCCCCCAACGAGAACCACATCGTGGCCAAGGAGCGGGGCCTGACCCAGCCCTACATTCCCCCCTCCGCCGCGGATCTGGCGGACAACTTCAAGGACCCTGAGGGCTACTGGCATGCCTTCTACACCAACCCCCTGGGCTTTGGCATCCACAAGGAGAACCTGGCCGCCCGAGGCGCGCCGGTCCCCACCTCCTGGGCCAGCCTCACGGACCCGGCCTACGAGGGGCTGATCCAGATGCCCTCGCCCCAGTCCTCGGGCACGGCCTTCGCCATCGTCATGACCCTGATCCAGATCTACGGCGAGGACGGCGCCTTCGAGTACATGAAGGAGCTGAACAAGAACGTCCAGACCTACACCCAGAGCGGCACGGCCCCGAGCAAGGCCCTGGCCATCGGCGAGGCCACCATCGCCATCCAGTTCACCCCTGCCTTCCTGAAGCTGGTCGACGAGGGCTTCCCGGTGGAGCTGGTCTTCCCCGAGGAGGGGGTGGGCTTCGAGGCGGCGGCGGTCTCCATCATCAAGGACGCGCCCCACCTGGACGCGGCCAAGGCCCTGGTGGATTGGATCACCTCCAAGGAGGGCCAGCAGACCATCGTGGACGCCAAGACCTACTTCTTCCCGGTGCGCGGCGACGTCTCCGCCGGGGAAGGGCTCCCCTCCCTGAGCGACATCAAGCTCATCGACTACGACCGGGAGGAGGCCGCGGCCAACAAGGAGCGCCTGGTGGAGCGCTGGGTCACCGAGGTGCTGGGCCAGTAGGAAGCAATACCCTTCCCGGAGGCTTCGAGCTTCCGGGAAGGTCCCTCTCTTCCATCCTTCGCCAACCGTCGAGGAATCCGCCGTGCGCCTCAAACGAATGAAGCGGGAGCTGGAGATCCTGTGGCAGGATCCCCTCCTGGCCCTGCTGGTGGGGGCCATCACCATCTCCCTGCTGATCTTCGTGGTCTACCCCCTGATCGCCGTCTTCATCAAGGGCTTCCAGACCCAGGATGGCCAGTTCACCCTGGAGAACTACCGCCGCTTTGCCACCTTCCGCTACCTGCAGAACGCCCTGCGCAACAGCCTGCTGGTGGGCCTGGCCACCGGCGTCGTCGGGGTACTCCTGGGCTACCTGGCCGCCTTCACCCTGACCCGCACGGACGTGCCCGGCAAGCAGCTCCTGCACATCCTGCTCATCCTGCCCATCATCTCGCCCCCCTTCGTCAGCGCCATCGCCATCCTGCTTCTCTTCGGCTTCAACGGCCTCATCACCCAGAAGATCCTGGGTCTGCAGGGCTTCAACATCTACGGCTTCAAGGGCGTCTTCCTCTCCCAGGTCTTCACCTTTGCGCCGGTGGGCTACCTGACCCTGCGGGGCGTGCTGGAATCTCTGAACCCCACCCTGGAGGACGCGGCCATGAACGTGGGAGCCAGCCGCTGGCAGACCTTCCGCCGGGTCACCTTTCCCCTGAGCCTGCCGGGCATCGCCAGCGCCTTCCTGGTGATCTTCATCGAGTCCCTGGCCGACTTCGGCAACCCTCTGGTCCTGGCCGGGAGCCGCTTCCCCATGCTGGCGCCCCAGGCCTACCTGGAGATCACCGGCTCCTTCAACCTGCCCCTGGGCGCGGCCCTGGCCGTGGTCCTGCTCATCCCCTCCCTCACCGCCTTCGTGATCCAGCGCTACTACCTGCAGAAGCGCCAGTACACCACGGTCACCGGCAAGCCCACCCTCTCCGCCTCCAAGATCGTGAGCCCGGGCGCCCGGGTGGGCCTCTACGCGCTGCTCACCGGCTTCGCTCTCCTCATCCTGCTCTTCTATGGGACCATCCTGGTGGGGGCCTTCACAGCGGTCTGGGGGCACGACAACACCCTCACCCTGGACCATTTCCGGTACGCCTTCAGCGTGGGCTTCGACACCATCAAGGACACCCTGATCGTGGCCATCCTCTCCACGCCCATCTCCGGCTTCCTGGGCATGCTCATCGCCTTCATGGTGGTGCGGCTGACCTTCCCGGGCAAGGGGGCGGTGGAGTTCATGTCCATCCTCAACTTCGCGGTGCCGGGCACGGTGGTGGGCATCGGCTACATCCTGGCCTTCAACCGGCCGCCCCTGCTCCTGGTGGGGACCCTCTCCATCCTGGTGCTGAACTTCGTCTTCCGCTACGTGCCCGTGGGCATCCAGTCGGGCATCGCGGTGCTGCGCCAGATCGACCCATCCATCGAGGAGGCGGCCCGCAACCTGGGCGCGGACGGCATCACCACCTTCCGCAAGGTGACCCTGCCCCTCATCGCCCCGGCCTTCTTCTCCGGCCTGGTCTTCGCCTTCGTCCGGGCCATGACGGCCATCAGCGCGGCCATCTTCCTGGTCTCGGCCCAGTGGAACCTGCTCACCGTGCAGATCCTGAACCAGGTGGGCTCCGGGCGCCTGGGCGTGGCCGCGGCCTTCAGCGTCATCCTGGTGGCCATCGTCATCGTGGCCGTGGGGGTGATCAGCCGACTGGTGCCCCGGCAGGTGGCCCGCATCGAGATCATGCGCGCACAGGAGGGATAATGGCAGAGCTGCGTCTGGTGGATCTGGTGAAGGAGTTCCAGAGCTTCGACAGCCCCGAGGGGAAGGTGGTGGCGGTGGATCACGTGAACCTGGAGGTGGAGCGGGGGGAGCTGGTCACCCTGCTGGGCCCCAGCGGCTGCGGAAAGACCACCCTGCTGCGCATGATCGCCGGCTTCGAGGACCCCACCAGCGGGGACATTTTCCTGGGCGACCGGCGCATCAACGACCTGGCCCCCAACAAACGGGACGCAGCCATGGTCTTCCAGAGCTACGCCATCTTCCCCCACCTGAACGTCTTCGAGAACGTGGCCTTCGGCCTGCGCCTGCAGAACCTCACCGAGGCCCAGGTCCAGGAGCGGGTGAACCGGGTCCTGGAGCTGGTGGGGCTCACGGAGCTGGCCCGCCGCTCCCCGGACCAGCTCTCCGGCGGGCAGCAGCAGCGGGTGGCCCTGGCCCGGGCCATCGTCATGGAGCCCCGGCTCCTCCTCTTCGACGAGCCCCTGAGCAACCTGGACGCCAAGCTGCGGGAGCAGATGCGCATCGAGATCCGCCAGCTCCAGCAGCGCCTGGGCATCACCAGTGTCTACGTGACCCACGACCAGGCCGAGGCTATGAGCATCTCGGACCGGATCGTGGTCATGAACCACGGGCGCATCGAGCAGGTGGGCCCGCCCCTGGCACTCTACGCCCGGCCTCGCAACCGCTTCGTGGCCGCCTTCATCGGGGACGTGAACTTCATCAGCGGGGAGGTGGTGGCTCCGGGCCGGGTCCGGGTGCTGACCGAGACCTTCCCTGTGGCGGATATGCCCGAGTCCCTGCGGCCGGGCCAGCAAGTCACCCTGACCCTGCGGCCCGAGTCCGTGGAGCTGCTGAGCGATCCTCGCTCCCCCCAGAGCCAGTTCAGTGGGGAAGTGCGGCGGGTCACATTCCTGGGGGGCATGGTGGAGTACGAGGTGCAGGCGGAAGGCCTGGGCTCCCTGGTGGTCCACGCCAGCAACCCCATCCTGCGGGGGGTGCTTCGCCGGGGGGACCATGTGGGGCTGCACATCCCACCGGCGGCCCTCCACGTCCTGCCCTAGGTCGGCCCCACCCAGGGGACGGCTCCTTCCAAAAACAAAGGGCGGCATCTTCGCGATGTCGCCCTTTTTCCATCCCTGGGATGGGCCCGGCCCTCAGCGGAAGACCAGGGGGAAGTAGTAGCGCCAGGTTTGCCCCCCTGCACCTCCCGGGAGGACCTGGAAGGGCTGTGCGCTGGTCCCCACGCCGGCGGCGCTCATCACCTGGACGGGGCCGCTGGTGGCCCCGGTGGGCACCGTGGTCCGCAGCTGGGCGTCCGAGTCCACCGTGAAGTCCGCGGCCGTGCCGTTGAACGTCACCTGGAGCACCCCCAGGAAACCGGCGCCAGTGAGGGTCACCGGTGCGCCCTCCACTCCCTCCGTGGGATCCATGGCCTGGATGAGAGGAGGTTCGGGGGTGGCCGTGGGCGTGGCGGTGGGGATCACCGTGGCCGTGGCGGTGGGCGTCGGCGTGCTGGTCGGCACCGGTGTGGGCGTCTCCGTGGGCGTCGGTGTGCTCGTGGCCGTCACCGTGGGTGTGTAGGTGGGTGTGTTGGTCGGCGTGGCCGTGGGAGTGGGTGTGCTCGTAGCCGTGGGCGTCGGTGTCT
>WGCB01000642.1 GCA_015494005.1 Caldilineaceae bacterium | reverse complement strand
TCCAGAACCTGGGCGAGGTGCGCAACATCTTCCACAACTACCTCCAGAAGGCGTACAACGGGGCGATGAGCCCGGCCGAGGCCATGGCGGCGGCCCAGAAGGAAGCGGACGCTGCCCTGGCTCCCTTCAAATAACCGTGCAAGGATCGTCTCGCGACGGCAGCAAAGGGGTGCCCTCCGGTGTGGGGGCGCCCTTCGCGTGCCCCGCGGGGACGGGGCCTGGGACAGGAGGCGTGGCATGAGTCAGGGCAAGCTGGTGCGGGATCGCATCCCGGAGATCATCCGAGCGGCAGGCCGCGCGCCCCAGGTCCAGGTCCTGGGCCCGGAGGCCTACCGGGCAGCCCTGGCCCGCAAGCTCCAGGAAGAGGTGGACGAGTTCCTCCACTCTGGCCAGGGGGAGGAGCTGGCCGACATCCTGGAGGTGGTCTACGCCCTGGCCCAGGCCCAGGGGATGACCCCGTCCCAGCTGGAGGCCCTGCGGGCCCGCAAGCAGGAGGAGCGGGGCGGCTTCCAGCGCCGGCTCTTCCTGGTGGCGGTTTCGTGACCGTTTCTTCCATCCCAACGAAAGCAAGACACCACCCGTGACCACTCGAACCCGCCCATCACGCCGCCGGATCAACCTGCTCCCCTACCTGCTGGTCCTGCCCACGGCCTTCTTCGTAGCCCTCTTCACCGCCTGGCCCACCCTGCTGGCCCTCTACCAGAGCTTCTTCCGCCAGCGGTTGAACATCGCCCGCTTCCGCCAGCCCACCTTCGTGGGACTGGAGAACTACCAGGCCCTGCTCACCAGCAGCGAGTTCCACCAGGTCCTGCGCAACACCCTGATCTACGTCCTGGGGACCGTGCCCCTGAGCATCGCCCTGGCCTTCCTTCTGGCCCTGCTGGTGAACCGGCGCATCCGGGGGGTGGGTTTCCTGCGCCTGGCCTTCTTCTATCCCACGGTGCTGCCCATGGTCAGCGCGGCCACCATCTGGATGTTCTTCTTCACGCCGGACTATGGGCTCTTCAACACCGCACTCCAGGCCATCGGCTATCGGGGGCCCCAGAACTGGACCGCCAACCCGGACCTGGCCCTCATCGCGGTGATGATCGTGGCCCTCTGGAAGAACGCGGGCTACTACATGATCTTCTACCTGGCCGGCCTGCAGAACCTGCCCACAGACGTCTTCGAGGCCGCAGCCCTGGACGGGGCCACCATCGCCCAGCAGCTCTGGTACATCACTTTTCCCCTGCTGCGCCGCACCACCCTCTTCGTCACCACCATCGCCTTCATCAGCGCCTTCCAGACCGTGGACCACATCTTCGTGCTCACCAACGGCGGGCCCAGCAACGCCAGCACGGTGCTCCTCTTCTGGCTCTGGCAGGTGCGCTTCGAGTACCTGGACGTGGGCAAGGCAGCCACCATCACCGTGGTCCTGGTGGCCATCCTGCTGCTCTTCACCGTGACCAATTTCCTGCTCTCCGAGCGGAAGGAGGTGCCGGATGTTCGTTAGCGGCGTCTCGTCCCGGAGCTGGGGGGCGCGCCTGGCCAGCGCCCTGGTGACCCTGATCTCCGTGCTCTTCGCCCTGGGATGGGCCTCCATCATCGTCTGGGCCATCGTGGTCTCCTTCCGCCCGGAGTCCGAGCCCCTGGGCCGGGGAGACGTCTGGTTCGGCAGCGCATGGACCCTGGCCAACTACGTGAAGGCCTGGTCCCTGGCCCCCTTCGGCCAGTACTACCTCAACACCGTCATCATCGTGCTCACCATCCTGGGCGTCCAGGTGGTGACCATCACCCTGGCTGGGTTCGTTTTCGCCCATTTCCGCTTCGCCGGCCAGCGGACCCTCTTCTTCTTCATCCTGCTCCAGCTCATGATCCCCACCTCCGCGCTCCTGGCCCCCAACTTTGGCACCATCCGAGCCCTGGGCCTCTTCGACACCCGGCTGGCTGTGGCCATCCCCTACTTCGGCTCGGCCTTCGGGACCTTCCTCATGCGCCAGGCCTTCCTGGAGGTGCCCCGGGACCTGGTGGACGCGGGGATCGTGGATGGGTGCAGCTGGTGGCAGCTCCTGCGCCACGTCTACCTGCCGCCCACCATGCCCACCCTCATCGCCTTCGGTCTCTCTTCTGTCAGCTGGCACTGGAACGAATTCCTCTGGCCGCTCGTTGTCACCATCAGCGATGACGTGCGCCCGCTGACCGTGGGGCTGGTCCGCTTCACCCAGCTGGGCGAGATCGGCGCGCGCTGGTCCCTGCTCTCCGCGGCGACCCTGCTGGTGGCCGCTCCTCTGCTGCTGCTCTTCCTGGTTTTCCAGCGCCGCTTCATCCAGAGCTTCCTGCACTCGGGGATCAAGTGAGGGGCTGGGAGCTGGGGACCAGGAGTTGGCGGGCGACAGAAGGCATCTCACCCCTCCTTAGCCACGTCCGTGGCCGAGGTGGGGCGCGGTAATCAACCAATCTCCCAATCTCCAATCACCCAATCACCTTTCCCTGCCCATGGAAGACCTTCTCGTTACCGAAATACAGATCGTCGAGGCCCTGATCCTGGTCTCGGTCGTGGCGGTGGTGGCCCGGCGCATCCGCCTGCCCTACACCGTGGCCCTGGTCCTGGCCGGCCTGGCCGCGGCCCTGCAGACCCAGCTGCGCCTGGAGATGACGCCGGAGGTGGTGCTGGCCCTCTTCCTGCCGCCCCTGGTCTTTGAAGCCGCCTTCCACCTCCGCTTCCGGGAGCTGCGTGCGGACCTGGGGCCCATCCTGGGGCAGGCCGTGCCTGGTGTGATCCTGAGCACGGGCATCGTGGCCAGCATCCTGGTCTTCGCCGGGGGGCTGGCCTGGCCCCAGGCCCTGCTCTTCGGCGCCCTCATCTCCGCCACGGATCCGGTGGCCGTGGTGGCCTCCTTCCGGGCCCTGGGCGCGCCCCGCCGTCTCACCCTGCTCATGGAGGGGGAGAGCCTCTTCAACGACGGCACGGCCATCGTGGTCTTCACCATCGTCCTGGGGCTGGTGCTCCGGGGCACCTTCTCCGTCTGGGAAGGGGTGACCGACTTCTTCGTGGTCTCCGCGGGCGGGCTGATCATCGGCTTCAGCCTGGGCTACCTCATCGCCCAGATCATCGCCCGCATCGACGACTACCTCATCGAGATCACCCTGACCACCATCCTGGCCTACGGCAGCTACCTCCTGGCCGAGGAGTTCCACGTGAGCGGCGTGCTGGCCGTGGTGGCCGCAGGCATCGTCAACGGCAACCTGGGCCCCGCGGGCATGTCCCCCACCACCCGCATCGTCCTCTTCAACTTCTGGGAGTACGTGGCCTTCCTGGCCAACTCCTTCATCTTCCTGCTCATCGGCATGAACGTGGACCTGCCGGGCCTCCAGGCCAACCTGCAGCCAGCCCTCATCGCCGTGGTCGCGGTCCTGGTGGCCCGGGCGGTGACCGTCTACGCCGTGGGCGGGATCGCCCGGCTCCTGGGCAGCAACCTGCCCCTCCCCTACCTCCATGTGATGGTCTGGGGCGGCCTGCGAGGCGCGGTCAGCCTGGCCCTGGCCCTCAGCCTGCCCTTCGGGGTGAGCGGTCGGCGGGAGCTCCTGTCCATGACCTTCGCCGTGGTCCTCTTCACCCTGCTGGTCCAGGCCACCACTATCTCTGGCCTGTTGAAGCGCCTGGGATTCACCCGCAAGTCCGAGCTCTCCCTGAAGTACGAGCGGCTCCAGGGAGCGCTCCTGGCGGTGCGAGCCGCCCGGCGCCGCCTCCATCGTCTCTACGGCGAGGGGGCCCTGGTGCCCCATGCCTGGCGCACAGTGGAGCAGGAGCTGCTTCAGCGGGAGGAACAGCTGGTCCAGGAGATCGACACCCTTCTGGCGGCCAACCCGGAGCTGGCGGCCACGGTGATCCACCTGGCCCGGGAAGAGGCTCTGCGGGCGCAGCGGGCCGCCCTGGCCAGCCTGGCCATGGAGGGCCTGCTCAGCGAAGAGGTCCTGGCCGAGCTCCAGGCGGAAGTGGATGCCATGCTGGAAGGGGAGTATCCCGAGGAGGCCGCCGCGGAAGCAGCGGCGGAAATGGCCGCGGAAATGGCGACGGAGGCCGGAGAGACGGAAGACTCAGAGATGGAGAGGGAGAGACGAAACGCAGGTGACAAGATGACAGGGTGACCAAGGGCAGACAGGGGGCGAAGACAAGGAGACACGGAGACAAGGAGCGTCCTGCAGGCGAATCTCCAGTCTCACATCTTCAGTCGCCACGTCCCCAATCTTCAATCTTCAATCTTCAATCTTGGCTCTTTCCAAAACCCAATCTCCCACGCTCACTCCCCAGCATCCCTCGGCGCGGTGCCCCCTGTCTCCGGTAGAGGCGGCAGGGGGCTTTGCGCGTGGGGAATGCCCCGGGCCTCCAGGAAGCGGCGCACCTCCTGGAAGACCTGCTCCGGGGAGCGGTGGCGGGTGTCCACCACCAGATGGGCGTGGGCGCGGGCGTGGGCCAGGCGGGCCTCCTCCTGGGCCAGGTGGGTCGGCGTCCACCAGGAGACGTCCGGGCGGCGCTGGCGCTGGCTCTCCAGGTCCGCGTGGAGGTAGATGAGCACGGCCGGCGGGCGGATGCGCTGCCACATGTCCGGCACGTCGCTGTGTTCCTGGCTGGCCGGCCGGGCGTTGTAGCCCGCGGCCCGCAGCTTCCGCACCAGGGTGGACTTCCCCGCGGCGCTCACCCCCACCACTTTGACCAGGGGCAGATCCTCGTTCATGGGCGGCGGCTCCGGTCGGGGAGATTCAGGGCACATTGTTTCGCATAGCCAAAAACAGGGCTGTAGCCAAAACGGGCATGGGGAAGGCGATGGGGCTCAGGCTTTGATGGGGAAGTGGATGTTCAGGCGGCGGATGGCGCTGGGCACTTCCTGGGGGGCCAGGCGCACCGCCACCACCGTGGCGTCGTCCCGAGGGCGGCCGTCGTCCAGGCGCAGGGCCTCGTCCAGGATGGCGTCCGCCAGGGCCCGGGCGGAGAGGGTGTGGCCCGGGTCCGTGCGCTGCAGCAGGGCCAGCAGATCCATGCGCTGGCCCTTGTGTCGCCCCGCGTGCCAGACCCCGTCCGTGGCCACGATGACCGAGATGCCCGGCTCCAGGGCCAGCTCCGTGATCAGCGGCTTGGTGCGCCGGTAGATCCCCACCGCGGCCGACTCCTCCTCCAGCCACTGGATGGAGCCGTTGCGCCGGATGAGCACCGGGCAGCGGCTGTTGCGGCTGATGACCAGGGTCTCCGTAGCCAGGTCCACGCTGACGATGATCAGCTCCGCGCTGACCTTCCCGCCTCGATGGGTGCGCAGGTAGTCGTGGGTGGCCCGGGCCACCGCGCCGTCCCGCACCCCCTCCGCCAGCAGGCTGATGGCCTTGCGGGCCACCAGGTTGCTGATGATCTTGGCGCTGCGCCCGCTGCGCTGGCCGTCCACCACCACCACGCTGATGCCCCCGTGGGGGCGCTCCACCACCTCCACCGTGTCACCGCTCTCGCTGGTGGCGTACTTTGCGATCTTGGCGACTGCGATCTCCACGTCGATGTTGGCCATAGAAAAACAGAAGATTGCCGATTGGTGGATTGGTTGATCGGGGGCCTCGTCCTATCCCAGCCCCCGTCTGCTCTCACGGCACCTGCACCGTCACCACGCTGATCTCCGACTTGACGCTCTGGCCCGAGTTGCCGCTGGCCGCCTGCAGCTGATACTGGAACGCGCTGCCGGAGGCCCCCTCCGGGATGGTGACCTGCAGCCGGATGGGCAGGCTGTCCCCTGGGCCGATGCCGATGGAGACCACCGTCTCGCCGCAGATGCCGTCCGGCCGACAGAGCTGAGCCGGGGTGGGGTTGCTGTGGGCCATGTTGACGAAGATCTCGTCCGGCAGGTCCCCGGTGTTGGTCACCTGGAGGACGTACTCGCAGCGCTGACCCGCCTGGCAGCTCTTCTGGTTCCCGCCGTCCACCGCCAGGGTGACCCCGTAGCTGTGGGCCACCGGCGTGGCCGTGGAGGGCGCGGCCGGGGTCCAGG
>WGCB01000641.1 GCA_015494005.1 Caldilineaceae bacterium | reverse complement strand
GAAGCGGCCCCGCGCCCCCGTCCCGGCCTGGGCCAGCGGCTCCTGGCCTGGTTCACCCAGAGCCACATCCTGGTCCAGATCGGCATCCTGATCCTCTTCGTGGGGGTGGGTTTCCTGGTCAAGTACGTGGCGGAGCAGGGCTGGCTCTCGGTGGAGGTGCGGCTGGCCGGCGCGGCTCTGGGCGGCGCGGCACTGCTGCTCATCGGCTGGCGGCTGCGGCACAAGCGGCGAGGCTACGCCCTGGCCCTCCAGGGCGGCGGCATGGGCATCATCTACCTGACCACCTACGCCGCGCTCCAGCTCTACCAGCTCATCCCCGCCACCCTGGCCTTCGGGATCTTCGCCGGGCTGGGCGTCCTGGCCGGGCTCCTGGCCCTGGTGAACGATGCCCGGGTGCTGGCCTTCCTGGCCGGGCTGGGCGCGTTCCTGGCCCCGGTCCTGGCCGGGGGCGAGGCCGGCAACCACGTGATCCTCTTCGCCTACCTGGGGGTGGTCAACCTGGGGCTGGCGGCCCTGGCCTGGCGCAAGTCCTGGCGCAGCCTGAACCTCATGGGCTTCCTCTTCACCTTCGGCATCGGCACGGCCTGGGGCGTGGAGAACTACCGGCCCGAGCTCTTCGCCAGCGTGGAGCCCTTCCTGCTCTTCTTCTTCCTGCTCTACGTGGCCCTGACCATCCTCTTCACCGCCCGGCAGCGCCGAGGTCCGGCCGCCGCCCTGGTGGACGAAATCCTGCTCTTCGGCACGCCGGTGGCAGCCTTCAGCCTCCAGGCCCTGCTGGTGGCGGAGTTCGAGCGGGGCCTGGGCTGGAGCGCCCTGGGCTTCGGGCTCTTCTACGCCCTACTGGCTGGGGCGTTGACCTGGCGATCCCGGGCCTGGCCCCGGCTGCTGACCGAGTCCTTCGCTTTCCTGGCCGTGGCCTTCCTGACCATCGCCGTGCCCGCCTTCTGGGACAACCGCATCACCTCCGCGGTCTGGGCCGTGGAGGGAGCCGGGCTGATCTGGGTGGGGGCTCGCCAGCAGCGGCTCTGGAGCCGGCTCACCGGGCTGGTGGTGCTGGCCGGAGCCAACGTGGCCTTTGGTCTCGATCTGCTGCTCGAACCCCAGATCCAACGGCCGGTTCTCAACGCCTTTTTCGCCGGGGAGATCCTCCTGAGCGGCACGGCCCTCGTCGCCGCCTACCAGATGCACCGGAACCGGGAGCGCCTGGCTTCCCTGGAGCGGCTGATAGCCCTTCTGCTGGGCGGCTGGGGGCTGCTGATCTGGTACCTGGCCGGCTGGCGGGAGATCGACCTGTTCGCGGAGCAGATCGCCTACCCCGGCGCCACCGCCCTGACCTTCACCGCCCTCTCCGTGGGCATGTGGCAGTGGCTGGCGGACCGGCTGGAGTGGCCCCTGCCTGGCTGGCCCAGCCGCTTCTGGGCGCCGGCCCTCTTCCTGGCCCTGGTTGCCTGGGCCGACGCGTTCGACGCGCCCTTCCAAAACGGGGGCTGGTTCGCCTGGCCCGTCTCCCTGGCCGTCCTCTACTGGCTCATCCGCCGCCGGGAGCAGGACGGTCGCCCCTGGGTGCGCCTGGAGCATGGGAGCGGGCTGGCCCTGGTCACCCTGCTCCTCGCCTGGGAGGCGAGCTGGCGCCTGGAGCAGCAGGGGCTGGGGGAGGGCTGGCGTCTGGCCGCCCAGCTGACCGTGCCTGCCCTGCTCATCCTCCTGGTCAGCCAGCTGGGGAAGCGCCTGCCCTGGCCTGTGGGGCCCAACCTGCCCACCTACTTGAGCTGGGGCCTGGGACCCATCGCCCTGGGCGTCCTGGGCTGGAGCAGCGTCACCGCCCTGCTCGCCGCCGGGGATCCCGCGCCCCTGGCCTACATCCCCCTGCTCAACCCGGTGGACCTGGCCACGGTGCTCCTCTTCTTCGCCCTGGTCGCCTGGCTGGGACGGCTGAAGGAGCACGTCCCAGGAGCGGCCTCCAGCGTGCGCCTGGGCCGCTGGATCCTGGGCATCTGGGCCTGGGCCATGACCAACGCCATGTTGGCTCGGGCGGTCCATCACCTGGCTGGCGTGCCCTTCGACCCGGTGGACCTCTTCCAGTCGGACCTGTACCAGACCGCCCTCTCCATCTTCTGGGGGCTGCTGGCCCTGGCCCTCATGTTCACCGCCACGCGCCGCCGGGTCCGGAGCGTCTGGATGGCCGGGGGGCTGCTCCTGGCCGTCACCGTGCTCAAGCTCTTCCTGGTGGATCTGGCCAACGTGAGCACCGGCTGGCGCATCGTCTCCTTCATCGGCGTGGGCATCCTCATCCTCATCGTGGGCTACCTGGCTCCAGTGCCGCCGGAGGAGGACGACGACTCCCGGGACCAGGAACCTCCTAGCCCGGAGGAGCAGGCCCCGGCCCCCTTCCCGTCCCAGCACCAGGAGCAGGCATCGTGACCGGCTCCGCCCCAGCCCTGGATTTCCCCCAGATCGCCCGCCGCCTGGTGGCCTGGCACCGGCAGCACCAGCGGGAAATGCCCTGGCGCACCGGCCCGGCCGGGGATCGGGACCCCTACGCGGCCTGGGTCAGCGAAGTGATGGCCCAGCAGACCCGCCTGGAGACGGTGCGGGACTACTTCCAGCGCTGGATGGCCCGCTTCCCCACGGTGGAGGCCCTGGCCCAGGCGGACCTCCAGGAGGTGCTGAAGCTGTGGGAAGGGCTGGGCTACTACGCCCGGGCCCGGAACCTGCACCGGGCGGCTCAGCTGGTGGTGGAGCGGCACGGGGGGCAGTTGCCGGCGAGCCGCCAGGAGCTCCTGGCCCTGCCCGGCATCGGCGAGTACACCGCGGGGGCCATCCTGAGCATGGCTTTCGGCCAGGCCGAGCCCCTGCTGGACGGCAATGTGAAGCGGGTGCTCAGCCGCCTGGCGGACCTGGATCGCCCCATCCAGGAGGCGGCCACCCTGCGGATTCTCTGGCAGCTGGCCCGGGAGCTGGTCCAGGCCGGGCCGCCGGAGCAGGCGGGGCTGGTCAACGAGGGGCTGATGGAGCTGGGCAGCCTGGTCTGCACGCCCAAGGCCCCGGACTGCCCCGCGTGTCCCCTCGCCGACCTCTGCCTGGCGGCCCAGCGGGGCACCCAGGCCCTGCGCCCGGTGACCCGACCCCGCCGTCAGACGCCCCACTACCAGGTCACCGCGGCGGTCATCTGGCAGGGAGAGCCCTACCGATCCCGGCTGCTCATCGCCCAGCGGCCAGAGGAGGGCATGTTGGGTGGGCTGTGGGAGTTCCCCGGGGGCAAGCTGGAGCCGGGGGACCCGGATCTGGCGGCCTGTCTGCGCCGGGAGATCCAGGAGGAGCTGGGGCTGGACATCGCGGTGGGGGGGCCCGTGGCCCAGGTGAAGCACGCTTTCAGCCACTTTCGCATCACCCTCCACGCCTTCCACGCCCGGCCGCTGCAGGGGACGCCCCAGGCCATCGGCTGCGCGGACTGGCGCTGGGTCCGGCTGGAGGAGCTGGACGCTTTCCCCTTCCCGGTGACGGACCAGAAGATCATCCAGGCGCTGCGGAATGGGAGGTGACGAATGGGGAGTGGCGAGTGCGGAATGGGGAATGACGAGTGCGGAGTGGCGAGTGGGGAGTCGAGCACGCGACGAGGGGAGTGGCAGGGTGACTGTCCACTCCCCTCGTTCGTTGTTTCAGATGCCTCCGCAGGTGACAGGGCCGATCAGCCCACCTTGCGGCGCACTTCGATGACGTTGGGCAGCCGCTCGATGCGGGTCAGCACCCGAGTGAGCTGGGCCACGTTGTGGATCTCCAGGGTGGCGTTGATCTGGGCCAGGTTGTTCTTCAGCCCGGTGACGGCCTGGGCGCTGCGCAGGT
>WGCB01000640.1 GCA_015494005.1 Caldilineaceae bacterium | reverse complement strand
GCCCGCCCGCTCCAGCAGGCCGGCCACCAGGGTGATCCCCAGGCGCTGGCAGGCCCGCCGCCACTCCTGGACCAGGGCGCCATCGGGGATCTCCGTGGCCCAGGGAGCCAGGGGCTCCTCTCCCAGCTGGTAGGGGCTGGTGCAGAGCTCCGGCAGGACCAGCAGGGCAGCGCCCGCGTCCCCGGCTTCCTGGAGGAGGGCCAGGGTGCGAGCCTCGTTGGCGGCTCGGTCCGGCCCTGGGGCCAGCTGAGCCACGGCCACCCGCAGGGTCATGGGGGCGACTCCGGGGCCGCCACCAGCTCCACGATGGTGCCGCCCAGCCCCTCTCCTTCCAGGAAGGCGATGCGCCGTCCGCGAGCGCCGACGGTGGGGGCCAGGAGCAGCTTGGCCCCTCGCTCCAGGGCCTGGGCCACCGCGGCCTCCAGGTCCGTCACCGCGAAGGCCACGTGGTGGACCCCCTCGCCCCGCTCCCGCAGGAAGTCCGCGTTCAGCCCTTCCTCGGTGATGGGCTGGATCAGCTCCACGTCCATCTCTCCCAGGGGCAGGAAGCCGATGCGCAGGATCCCCTGGTACTCCTCCACCTCCTCCATGGCCAGGCCCAGGACCTGCTCCCAGGCCGCGGCGGTGGCTTCCAGGTCTCGCACCACGATGCCGATGTGGTCCAGCTTCCGCACGCCTGCTCCCTGGCCCACGGTCAATCCTCCCCCACCAGGGCCACCACCCGAGCCGGTGCGCCGTCCCCGCCCTCCACCTTCAGGGGGAAGGCGATGAGGGAGAACTCCTGGGTGGGGATCTGGTCCAGGTTGACCAGGTTTTCGATGAGGGGGATGCCCGCGCCCAGGAGGATCTGGTGGCAGGGGTAGGGGTAGGCGCCGTCCACGGAGAAATCCATGGCCAGGGCGGCGATGCCGACGTCCACCAGCCACTGGGCCGTCTCCTCGGCCAGGAAGGGGTTGCCCCGATAGAGGTCCGGGCCGTTCCAGCGGGGCGCGGCCCAGTCCGCGAAGAGGACCAGGCGGCTGCCTCGCAGGGTCCTGCCGGTGGGCAGGTTGCAGGCCTGGAGGTCCGCCACCGACAGGGGCTGGCCGGGCACGGCCACCTGGCGCACGTCACAGAGGTAGGCCCGGCCGAAGAAGATCTCCAGGGGCAGCTGGTCGATGGTGGGCCCGTCCGCGTAGAAGTGCTGGGGCGAGTCGATGTGGGTGCTGGTGTGGATGCTGAAGACCACTTTCGTGTTGGAGCGGCCATCCCGCTCGTGGGTAGTGATGGGCTCCATGCTGATGCGCGGGTGCCCTTCCAAGGGCGTCACAGAGGGCCCGAAGGGCATGGACAGGTCGATCAGTTTCAAGATTGTGCCCCCTTTCGGCAGCGGTTGTGGTCAAAGTGATGGGATGATCGGGCAGCTATCGGATGGACGATCCGAGATCGAAGTTGGGGAGTGGGGAGTGGGGAGTGGAGAGTGGAGATTCGAGTCTCGGCTCTCCTGGCTGGCCGCCAAGCCCCATCTCCGACTCTTCCCTTCCGTTACACCAGCCGCCCGGTGTCGATCACCAGCTCTCCGTCGAACTCCACGGTGGGGTTGAGGAGCATGCCGTCCAGGTGGATGCTGCTGCGCACGGATCCGCCCAGGACGTGGTTGTCCCCGATGGCGATGTGCACCGAGCCCAGCAGCTTCTTGTCCTCGGCCATGTTGCCGATGAGCCGGGCCCGGGGGTTGGTGCCGATGGCGAACTCCGCGATGTTCCGGGCCCCGTCGTCGCTGGCCGCCACCAGTCGCTCCAGCTGCTCCGCGGCCCGCCCCCCCTGGATGGAGACCACCCGGCCGTCCACCACCTGCATGCGGATGGGCTCGTCCAGCAGCCCCAGGCCGTCCATGGTGTGCTCCACCACCAGGGTCCCCTGGGTGGAGCCCTCCAGGGGACTGATGGCCGTCTCTCCGTCAGGCATGGCCGCGAAGGTGCCCGGCCCCTTGACCAGGCCGTCCAGGATGTGGGGGGAGCGTCCTTCCAGGCTCAGGCGTAGGTCCGTGCCCTGGGGCGTGCGGATGCGCACATCCCGGGCGGCCTGCATCCGCTCCGCGATGCGGGCGCAGGTGGCCGCGATCTGCTGGTAGTCCGCGTTGATGGCCCCGTGGAGCATCAGGTCCTCGGT
>WGCB01000639.1 GCA_015494005.1 Caldilineaceae bacterium | reverse complement strand
CCCCCTCTCCACGGCTGGAGAGGGGGAACTTGTAGAGGCGTTCGCGGGCAGGTGCAGCGGAGTGGCATCCCGTGGCTGCATTTCCTGGGCTAGGCCTGGACCTCACCCCCTGTCCCCCTCTCCACGACTGGAGAGGGGGAACTTGTTGGGGCGTTCGCGAGCAGGTGCAGCGGGATGACAGCCCGTGGCTGCATTTCCTGGGCTAGGCCGGCTTGCGGGCCTGGATGGTGGCGGAGAGGATGTAGTCGTCCAGGTTGCCGCCCAGCTCCCAGACCCGGATCAGGGTGCGGCTCTCCTCCTTGGGGCGGATGGCCACGTCCACGAAGCCGATGCGGGCCAGCATAGCCTCCAGCTCGTCCACGGAGGCGGCCCCGGCCACGCACTCGGTGTAGAGGGCCATGTCCTGGCGCACCTCCGGGGGCAGGGGAGCGCTGGTGACGATGTCCGAGATGGCCAGGCGTCCCCCGGGCTTCAGCACCCGGAAGGCCTCCCGGAAGACCTGCTCCTTCTCGGGGGAGAGGTTGATGACGCAGTTGGAGAGGATCACGTCCACGCTGGCGTCAGCCACGGGCAGATGCTCGATCTCTCCTAGGCGGTACTCCACGTGCTCCACGCCCATCTCCCGGGCGATGCGACGGGCCTTGCTGATCATCTCCGGCGTCATGTCCACGCCGATGACCTGCCCGGTGGGGCCCACCTGGCGGGCGGCCAGCAGGCAGTCGAAGCCGCCACCACTGCCCAGGTCCAGGACCACCTCCCCGGGCTGGAGGCTGGCGATGGCCTGGGGATTGCCGCAGCCCAGGCCCATGTTGGCCCCTTCGGGCACGGCCTGGATCTCCTCCAGGGTGTAGCCCATGAGCTGGGAGAGCTCCTCCGGCTCTGCCTGGCAGCCACAGGCCGGGCCGCAGCAGTCATCCTCCCGCACCGCCACCTGGCGGTAGTTCTCCCGCACGATCTGGCGGATCTGGTCGCTGTTCGAGCTGGTCATGGAAATCTCCTTTGAAAGAATGATTGGGTGATTCGGCAACTGGGTGATTGGTAAACTGGGAGGTTAGGAGTTGGGAGCTGGCGGGCGCAACGAGTCGGTTCTTCAGTCTCGAATCTCCAATCTCCGATCTCTCCGTCCACTTTCTCCGCTTCTCATCTTGCCATCCCCTGCCTCCCACAGGAAGGCCTGAGCGCTCTCGGGACAGAGGTGGCTGAACTCCAGGGAGGCCTGGACGGCCGGGTCCACCTCCTGGCGGGGGATGGGCCGGAAACCGAAGCGAGGGAAAAAGGCCCCAGCCGTCTCGGTGAGCAGGGTGACCTGCCGCACGCCCCGTTCCCGGGCCTGGCCCAAGAGGGCGTGGACCAGCCGCTGGCCCAGGCCCTGCCCTCGGCGGGCGGGCGCCACGGCCAGGGAGCGCAGGAGGGCGCTCTCCCCGTAGAGCTCCAAGGCCCCACAGGCCACTACGCCCTCCGGCCCTCGCACCACCAGGGCTGTGGCCAGGTGCTCCGCCAGTCCATCCGTGGGCAGCCCGGCTTCCTGGAGCAGCGCCTGGATGGCCGGCCAGTCTGTGGGTATAGCCCCTTCCAGGGTGAGGGTGTCGTCGGGCATGGAAGTCCTCCTGTTGTATTGATGGTTTTCGATATAGTGGGCGAAAAAATTTTCCAGTCGTCGGCCAGCCCCCAGTGACGGTCTCCAATTGGCCGGTTTTCCGGTCAACCGGTCAGCCCCTCCAGGAACTCCTTGGCCTGGGCCAGGATCTCCGGCCGCAGGGAGTAGTAGACCCAGAGTCCCCGCTGCTCCTTGGTCACCAGGCCCGCCCGGCGCAGCACCCCCAGGTGATGGGAGATGGTGGGCTGGGAGAGGGCGAACTGGCCCTCGATGTCACAGACGCAGATGTCGCCGTTGTGGCGGCTGAGGATGTCCAGGATCTGCAGGCGAACCGGATTGGCCAGGGCCTTGAAGAGGACGGCCAGGGCCGCGGCCTCGGTGTCCAGCAGCTCCAACTCCTCCACCAGCCCGCAACAAGGGGTGTTGGGTTTCACTTTTTGGGCGGTATGTTTCCTGGGTGTGGCCATGCCTTGGCGCCTCTCCGCTATCGCAAATCGAATGTGGGACACTATAGCAGATATATCGAAGTTTGTCAATATAGGCCCCGAAATTTTAAGGCTCGCTGGGTTCGACTTCCCTGGGAGCTGTGCTAAAATGGGCCCACATTTTGTTGAAATCCGGGGAGCTGCCGGCACAATCGAGGGCCGGGTTCGCCTTACCAGAGGTCACCGAACACGTTCCCGAAACTTCACCGCCTGGAGATTTCACCGCCTGGGAACTTCACAGCCCGGAAACCGAGAGGAGTGAACGCCTTGAAGATCGGCGCCTATTCGCTGAAACCCTACGACGTCCTGCTGGTGCTGGTGCCTGTGGCCCTGGCCGGCTCCTTCCTGGGCTGGAACGAGACCTGGCTCTTCGTCCTCTCGGCCCTGGCGGTGATCCCCCTGGCCGGGATCATGGGCACGGCCACGGAGGAGCTGGCCCTGCACATGGGACCCCGGGCCGGGGGGCTCCTGAACGCCACCCTGGGCAACGCCGCGGAGCTCATCATCACCATCTTCGCCATCCAGGCCGGCCTGCTGGACCTGGTGAAGGCCAGCATCACCGGCTCCATCCTGGGCAACGTGCTCCTGGTCCTGGGGCTCTCCCTGCTCCTGGGCGGGCTGAAGAACGGGGTTCAGGTCTTTGACCGGCGGCAGGCCAACGTGAACGGCACCATGCTGGTCCTGGCTGTGGCCGGGCTGGCCGTGCCTTCCCTCTTCATCGCCTCCATCCGCAACGGGCCCGAGAGCTTCCCGACCACCGAGTCCCTGAGCATGGCCACCGCGGTAGTGCTGATCCTGATTTACGTGCTGAGCATCGTCTACAGCTTCACTCTGAAGCGGGGGGAGCCCCAGCCGGGGGCCGTGCCGCCCACCCACCACGCGGCCTGGAGCGTGTCCACAGCCCTGGTGGTCCTGGCCCTGGCCACCGGAGGCATCGCCTGGCTCAGCGAGATCCTGGTGGGCTCGGTGGAGCACACGGTGGAGGCCCTGGGCTGGAGCGAGTTCTTCATCGGGGTGATCATCATCCCACTGGTGGGCAACGTGGCCGAGCACATCGTGGCCGTCCAGGTGGCGCTGAAGAACAAGATGGAGCTGAGCTTGGCCGTGAGCCTGGGCAGCAGCCTGCAGATCGCCCTCTTCGTGGCCCCGCTCCTGGTCTTCATCAGCCTGGCCATGGGCAACCCCATGCAGCTGGCCTTCAACCAGTTCGAGGTGGCCGCCCTCCTGGCCTCCAGCTTGATCGCCGCCCTCATCGCCCTGGACGGGGAGTCCAACTGGCTGGAGGGGGCCATGCTCCTGGTGCTCTACGCCATCATCGGCGTGGCCTTTTTCTTCCTCTAGCTTCTTCCTCTAGCGGACGCGTCCCTATTCCAGGCAGGTGCGGAGCTGCTGGGGCGAGATGTTCCCACCGCTCAGGACCAGGGCGATCTTCTTCCCGGCCACCCGCTCGGGCATGGAGAGGGCCCCGGCCAGGGGCGCCGCGCCGGCCGGTTCCGCCAGAGTCTTGGCCTTCTCCAGGTAGATCCGCACCCCCTCCAGCAGGGCCTCATCCTCCACCAACACGAAATCGTCCAGGTTCTCCCACAGCATGCGCTGGGGCAGCATGAAAGGCTCGCCTGTGGCCAGGCCCCCAGCCACGGAGCGGTTCTCCGCGCGGCGCCAGGCCCGGTCCCGCCAGGTCAGGTAGGCCGCAGGGGAGGCGCTGGACTGGACCCCCACCACCTGGATGGCCGGGTCCACGGACTTGGCCACCAGGCTGGTCCCCGCGGCGCCGCTGCCCCCGCCCACAGGCACGAAGATCATCGCCACGTCCGGCTGCTCCTCCAAGATCTCCAGGGCGTAGGTGGCCACGCCCGCGATGAGCAGGGGCTCGTCCCCGGAGGAGATGTAGCGCATGCCCTGGCTGTGGGCCAGCTCCTCGCAGTGGCGCTTGGCCTGGTCGAAGTTGGCCCCGTGGAAGACCACCCGAGCGCCGTGGCTCTCCATGGCCTCCACCTTCACCGGGTTGGCTCCCTCCGGCACCACGATGGTGGCCTGGACGCCAAAGAGCCGGGCCGCGTAGGCGATGGACTGGCCGTGGTTGCCCGTGGAGGCCGTGACCACGCCCCGCTCTCGCTCCTGGGGGCTGAGGCGGGAGACGAGGTTGATGCCGCCTCGGATCTTGAAGGCGCCGATGGGCTGGTAGTTCTCGTGCTTGACATAAACCTGGGCGCCCACCAGGGCATCCAGGGCCGGGTAGCGGTGCAGGGGCGTCCGGGGCAGGTGGGCGTCCACCACCCGGCGGGCCCGGAGCACGTCCCGCAGGGTGGGGAAGGGGATCTCCTGGCCGGGCAGGCCAGCGGATGGGCTTTCGGTCACTTGGGGATCGGACATGGTTGCGCGTGCCTCCGTGTAGGGTCTTTGGGTGGGTTCTCCTGTGGGGTCGTTCCGTCTGGCCTGGCGGGGGAGCCGAGGCGAATTGCTGCTCGCGTTCACTATAGCACAGGCCATGGATCCCGGAAAAAGATCGCCCCAATTGACCCCAAAGGGTTTCGCCAATTGGGCCTTTTGTGCTAAGATGAGGGCAGCAAGGGGACCGACATCGACCGATTTTCCACGGCGTTTCGTGTAGACAAAACATGGAGGGTACCATGAAAAGGTTTTTCAAGACCCTGCTGTTCCTGGGCATCGTGGCCGGGGTGGCCATGGCGGTGAAGAAGCTCCTGGGCCAAGGCCAGGGGGCGGCCAGCACCGGTGTCCTGCCCGAGAAACCCGTCACCCCGCTGGAGGAAGCCCCCCTGGGCGGTGAGATCAGCCCGGAACTCCTGAAGATCCTGGTGGATCCGGAGGACAAGGGGCCCTTGGAGCTGGTGGAGGATGGCAAGTTCCTGCTCAATCCCCGCACCGGCTACCGCTATCCCATCCGCAACGGCATCCCGGTGATGCTCATCGAGGAAGGCAAGAAGTACCAGGACAAGAGCCTGATCCGCAGCAACGGGAACCCCAGCGCCGCTGAGGAGAAGGCCTCGGCCTAGCTCCCCTGGGACGCCTTGGACGCCGGGCCCGGACCTGGGTTCCTGCGCTTCGGGGCGGGCGCACATGTGTGGCAGATGAGCCTTGTTTCACGAGACAGGGGCGGCCTGGATGCCGTCCCTGTTTTTCCGCCTGGCCCCCGCTGAACTCGACCAACCCGCAGCCAATCTGAGTCAATCCGAGCCAATCCAAACTCGCAGCGCCTGTGACCCCAACCCGTTTCGGCATCGATCTTCTGCTGGCGGACCCGCCGGCCTCGCTGGCCAGCGCCCGGGTCGGCCTGGTGACCAACGACGCGGCCACCACCAGCGTCGCCTCCCCTGGCGGAGCCCTGGTCCCCAGCCGGGTGGCTCTGCTCCGGGCCGGGGTGCGGCTGGCCCGTCTCTTCTCCCCGGAGCATGGCCTGGCCGCCGCGGCCCCGGACGGCGCGGCCGTGGATCACGGCGTGGACCCGCTCACCGGCCTGCCGGTCACCAGCCTCTACGGCGCCACCCAGCGGCCCACCCGGGAGATGCTGGCTGACGTGGACATCCTGCTCTTCGACATCCCAGACATCGGCTGCCGCTACTACACCTACATCTGGACTCTCTCCCACGTGATGGAGGCCTGCGCCGAGACGGGAACGCCCCTCTGGGTGCTGG
>WGCB01000638.1 GCA_015494005.1 Caldilineaceae bacterium | reverse complement strand
GGGCCAGGACCTGCGGCGCTGGCTCTACCCCTCCCCAGAGGAGGCGGAGCGGGCCCAGGAGATGCTGCGCCAGACCGCCCTCACCCAGCCAGCCCTCTTCGTCATCGAGTACGCCCTGGCCCAGCTCTGGATGGAGTGGGGAGTCCAGCCAGTGGCCATGCTGGGCCACAGCATCGGTGAGCTGGTGGCCGCCTGCCTGGCCGGGGTCTTCTCCCTGGAGGATGGCCTGGCCCTGGTGGCGGCCCGGGGACGGCTCATGCAGGAGATGCCCCCAGGCGCCATGCTCAGCCTGCCCCTGACCGAGGAGCAGGCCCAGCCCTTCCTGAACGACGAGCTGACCCTGGCCGCCATCAACGCCCCCAACCTCTGCGTCATCTCCGGCCCCCTGGAGGCCATCGCCGCCCTGGAGCAGCGCCTGGACGGGGAAGGCATCGCCTACCGGCGGCTGCACACCTCCCACGCCTTCCACTCCCCCATGATGGAGCCGGTGCGGGAGGCCTTTGCCCGGCGCATGGCCCAGGTGACCCTCCACCCGCCCCAGATCCCCTTCATCTCCAACGTCACCGGCACCTGGATCACCCCGGAACAGGCCACGGATCCCGGCTACTGGGCCCAGCACCTGCGCCAGCCCGTGCGCTTCGCGGCGGGGGTGGCCACCCTGCTCCAGGAGACGGATGCGGCCCTCCTGGAGGTGGGGCCCGGCGTCACCCTAAGCAGCCTGGCCCGGCGTCACCCCCAGGCCAGCAAGGATCGGACCATCCTGGCCTCCCTGCGCCACCCCCGAGAGGCCCAGTCGGACGTGGCCTTCATCCTGGAGAGCCTGGGCAAGCTCTGGCTGGCCGGTGTGGCCATCGACTGGCAGGGCTTCCACGCCCACGAGTTCCGCCACCGGGTCCCCCTGCCCACCTACCCCTTCCAGCGCCAGCGTTTCTGGGTGGAGCCGGGGGAGCTGCCGGCTATCCAGCCGAGCAAGCTGGCCAAGAGGGAGCAGGTGGCCGATTGGTTCTACCTCCCCTCCTGGCAGCGCGCGGACATGCCCCGGAGCGCCACCGCCCCGGACGGGCGGGCCCGCTGGCTCCTCTTCCTGGACGAGCTGGGCCTGGGCCAGAGCCTGGCCGCTCAGCTGGAGGAGCAGGGCGCTTCGGTGATCACCGTGGCCCCGGGAGAGGGTTTCGCCCGGCTGCGGGAGGGGGCATACGCCCTGGATCCCCGGCAGCCCCAGGAGTTCCGTCGTCTCTTCCAGGAGCTGGCGGAGCAGGGCCGTCTGCCGGATCGACTGGTGCACCTGGGGGCCGTGGCCCTGCCCAGCCAGGCCTGGGAGGATCCCCAGGTGGTCCAGGAGCAGATGGAGCGGGGCTTCTACAGCCTGCTCTTCCTGCTCCAGGGGCTGGGGGCGGTGGACGATGGCCAGGCCCGGCAGCTCCACGTGATCACCGCCAACGCCCAGGAGGTCACTGGCCTGGAGTCCCTGCAGCCGGCCACCGCCGCGCTCTTGGGGCTCTGCCGCAGCCTGCCCCAGGAATTCCCCCACCTGGCCTGGCGCAGCGTGGACATCCTCCTGCCCGAGACTGGCTCCCAGCCCCGGGAGGAGACGGTGGCTCGCCTGCTCCAGGAGCTGACCCAGGCCATGGAGCCGGAGGCCCAGGAGCAGGTGGTGGCCCACCGGGGCCGGCATCGCTGGGTGCAGACCTTCCAGCCCGTGGATCCGGAGCGGGTCGCCGGGCCGGAGCGGTCCCTGCGTCCCCAGGGCGTGGTCCTCATCACCGGGGGGCTGGGCAACCTGGGGCTGACCCTGGCCCAGCTCCTGGCGGAGAAGGCCCAGGCTCGCCTGGTGCTCACTGGCCGCTCCCCCTTCCCTGCCCGGGACTCCTGGGAGGCGTGGCTGGCGGAGCACGGGGACGACGATCCGGTCAGCCGCAAGATCCGTCGCATCCAGGCCCTGGAGGCCGCGGGCGCCCAGGTCTGGGTGGCCCAGGCGGACGTGGCGGACCTGGACCAGATGGCGGCGCTGCTGGCCCGGATCGACCGGGAGTGGGGCGGCCTGCATGGGGTCATCCACGCGGCCGGCCTGGTCGGGCAGCAAGCCCTGGCCCCCATCCGAGAGCTGGATCGGGCGCAGGTCCAGGCCCTCTTCCGGCCCAAGATCCAGGGCACGCTGGTCCTGCGCCAGCTGCTGAAGGGGCGGGAGCTGGACTTCTGCCTGCTCCAGTCTTCCCTGGCCACGGTCCTGGGCGGCCTGGGCTACGGGGCCTACGCGGCGGCCAACGCCTTCATGGATGCCCTGGCCACCCGGCTGCACCAGGAGGAGGCCACGTCCTGGATCAGCGTGGACTGGGACGCCTGGCATTTCGGCGAACACGAGGAGAATTTCGGCCAGGAGAGCGCCTTCCTGGCCCGGCTGCGGGAGCTGGCCATCCGCCCGGAGGAAGGGGTCCGAGCCTTCCAACAGCTCCTCGCCCTGGGGAACCAGCCCCAGGTCATCGTCTCCACCGGGGACCTTCCGACCCGCCTGGCTCAGCAGGGCAGGAGCCAGGACGAGCTGGACGGCATCCAGACCGACGCCCTGGGCCCGGAGGATCTCCACCCCCGGCCAGAGCTGCGCACGGAGTTCGTCGCCCCTCGGGACGAGCTGGAGCAGGCCATCGCCCAGCTGTGGCAGGAGATCCTGGGGCTGGAGGCCGTGGGTGTGGAGGACGATTTCTTCGAGCTGGGCGGGCACTCCCTCCTGGCCACCCAACTCATCTCCCGGCTGCGGGACCTGTACCAGGTGGAGCTGCCCCTGCAGGAGGTCTTCGAGCAGCCCACGGTGGCGGGTCTGGCCGGGCTGATCCGGGCCGGGCAGGCGGCATCCGCGGGGACCGCCCTGCCGCCAGTGGAGCCTGCTCCCCGGGACGGGGACCTGCCCCTCTCCTTCGGCCAGCAGCGTCTCTGGTTCCTGGAGCAGCTGGAGCCGGGGAACGCCCTCTACAACAACTTCGCCGCGGTGCGCATCCAGGGCGAGCTGGACGTGGCCACCCTGGAGCAGAGCATCAACCAGATCGTCCGCCGCCACGAGTCCCTGCGCACGGTCTTCCGAGAGAAGGACGGGGTGCCGGTCCAGGTGATCCTGGACGAGCAGCCCATTTCCGTGCAGGTGGACGACCTGGCCGCCCTGTCCCAGGAGGAGCAACAGGCCCGGATCCTGGCCCTGGCCGAGGAGGAGGCCCGCCAGCCTTTCGACCTGGGCCAGGGACCGCTGCTTCGGGTGCGCCTTCTGCGCCTGGGCGCCCAGGAGCACGTGATCTTCCTGACCATCCACCACATCGTCTCCGATGGCTGGTCCGTGGGTGTGCTCCTGCGGGAGCTGGCCGCCTTCTACCAGGCCATCCGGGAAGGGGAGCCGGCCCAGCTGCCGGAGCTGCCCATCCAGTACCCGGACTACGCGGTCTGGCAGCAGAAGTGGCTGCAGGGGCTGGTCCTGGAGGAGCAGCTGAGCTACTGGCGGGAGCAGCTGGCGGAGTTGCCCGTGCTGGAGCTGCCCACGGATCGTCCCCGGCCCCGGGTGCAG
>WGCB01000637.1 GCA_015494005.1 Caldilineaceae bacterium | reverse complement strand
GCTCTGGGCCGAGAACCCCGCCCTGCGAGACAGCCTGGGCTGGGCCACGGGGCCGGCGGAGCAGTTCACCGGCAAGATCCAGAGCTTCACCGGCGGGGCTCTCATCGGCAACCCCGCCACCGGCGAAGTCCAGGTGCTCCTGCGGGAGAAGTTCCGCCTCTGACCCGGTCGGACCCATCCATCCACCCTGCACCACCCCACGAGGTGATCCCCATGTTTCGTTTCGGCTGTGACTACTACCCCGAGCAGTGGAGCCAGTGGCTGGCGGAAGGGGAGGCCCGTTGGGAGGAGGACGCCCGGCTCATGGCCGAGGCCGGGTTCAACACCGTGCGCCTGGCCGAGTTCGCCTGGGCCCTGCTGGAGCCAGAGCCGGATCGCTTCGACTTCACCTGGCTGGATCGAGCCATCCATCTGCTGCACAGCCACGGCCTGGACGTGGTTCTGGGCACGCCCACGCCGGCCCCGCCTCCCTGGCTCCTGGCCGCCCACCCGGACATCACCCAGGTCACCGCGGCGGGGCGACGCCTGGCCCCAGGCACGCGCCGGGAAGCCTGCGCCAACCACCCGGTCTACCAGGAGCGGAGCCAGGCGGTGGTGACGGCCATGGCCCGGCACTATGCGGAGACGCCCGGGGTCATCGGCTGGCAGACGGACAACGAGTTCGGCTGCCACGACAGCGCCCGCTGCTACTGCCCCCACTGCCAGGCCACGTTCCGTCGGTGGCTGGAGGAGCGCTACGGCGACCTGGACGCCCTGAATCGGGCCTGGGGCACCAGCTTCTGGGGCGAGATCTACCGGACCTGGGACGAGATCCCGGTCCCGGCCCTCTCCGCGGCGGAGCGCAACCCCGGTCACCTGCTGGATTTCTACCGCTTCAGCAGCTGGAGCTGGCAGCGCTTCCACCAGGCCCAGATCGAGACCCTGCGCCGCCTCTGCCCCGGCCATTTCGTCACCCACAACCTGATGGGCTTTTTCCCGGAGCTGAACTACTACGAGCTGAGCCGAGGGCTGGACTTCGTGGCCTGGGACAACTACCATTACCACGGAGCCACGCCCGGGATGGTGGCCGCCACCCACATCCACATGCGGGGCATCCTGGAGCGCAACTTCTGGGTGATGGAGCAGCAGGCCGGACAGATCAACTGGAGCGTCACCAACCCGGCCACGCCGCCCAACTTCGTGCGGCTGAAGACCTACCAGGCCATGGGCCACGGCGCGGACGGTGTCCTCTACTTCCGCTGGCGCCAGGCCCTGGCCGGTAGCGAGCAGTACCACAGCGGCCTGCTGGACCACGCCGGCCGTCCCACCCAGGGGCTGGAGGAGGCCCGGCAGATCGGCCAGGAGCTGCAGCGGCTGGCCCCCCTGCTGGAAGGGACGGAGCCCACGGCCCGGATCGCCATCCTCCTGGACTACGAGAGCCGCTGGGCTCTCCAGATCCAGCCCCACAACCAGCTCCTGCGCACGGACCATCCTCCGGACTTCCGCCTGGAGAACCCGGCCCTGGCCGTGGATCGGGAGGACGAACTGGAGGATCAGTTCCTCACCGGCGGCGCTTTCGAGGCTTGGCCTTTCCTGGCCCCGGCCATCGCCCTGTGGGAGGCCAACGTGCCCATGGCCATCGTCTCCCCGGAGGCGGACCTGAGCCGCTACGACCTGGTCTGCGCGCCCTTCCTGAACCTGGTGCGGCCCGCCGTGGCTGAGAACCTGGCGGCCTTTGTGGAGGGGGGCGGCGCGCTGATCCTGGGCCCGCGCACCGGCGTCAAGGACAGCGCCAACCGCCTCTTCTCCCAGCCCCAGCCAGGTCCCCTGGCCGCCCTGACCGGGGCCACCGTGGCCTTCTTCGATTCCTTGGAGCCGGATCGGCGCAACGAGCTGCGCTGGGAGCCCCACGTGAACCGCATGGGCCGGGAGACGGCAGTGGGCCTCTGGGCAGAGGTCCTGGAGCCTGCGGGCGCGGAGGTGCTGGCCTCCTACACCCAGGGTTGGTACGCGGGCCGGGCCGCGGTGACCCGGCAGGAGCATGGCCCTGGCCAGGTCATCTACGTGGGCTGCATGGGCGGGCCTCGCCTCTACCACACCCTCTTCGAGTGGCTCCTCCCTGCCCTGGACATCCGTCCCCTGCTCATCTCGGTCCCGGGCGTGGAGATCTGCGCCCGCACTGGCCCGGACGGTCGCCGGCTCATCTTCGTGCTCAACCACACCCGCCACCCCCAGATCCTGGCCCTGAGCGCACCCAAGGTGGATCTCCTCACCGGCCAGCACTTCACCCAGAACCTGCCCCTCCAGCCTGGGGACGTGCGGGTGCTCCAGGTGGCGGCGGAGCGCGCCTGATTGCCAACTCCCAACTCCCAGCTTCCAGCTTCCAACTGCCAGCTCCTGACTCCCACCATCCCATGTCCTCACCCACCTGGATCGAACTCGCCCCCCACCACAAGATCGGCCTGGTCGTGGACAACCCGGTGCTCCTGGCCGGGGGCGTCATCGGCTACGGAGAGGCCGTGCACCGGGGCCTGGACCTCTCCCGGCTGGGCGGCGTGGTGGTAGGGCCCATCACCCGGCAGAGCCAGCGGGGACGCCTGCCCCCGCGCCTGGCCGAGACCGTGGGCGGCTTCGTCCTGGAGACGGGAGGGCAGAATCGGGGGGTCTCGGCTGCGGTGAAGAAGTTCGCTCGCCTCTGGCCCCGGCTGGGCTGCCCGGTCATCGCCCAGATCGCCGACACCCAGCCCGAGGATGCCCGGGTCACCGCGGCCCGGCTCCAGGACACCGAGGCCCTGGCTGGCCTGGAGCTCTCCCTGCCCCGGGATGCCACGCCGGAGCAGCTGCGAAGCCTGGTCCAGGCCGTCCGCCGGGGGAGCGACCTGCCCCTCTGGGTCAAGCTGCCCCTGGATCGGGCCGCGGAGCTGGCGCCTGCGGCCGCGGAGGCCGGTGCGGACGGGCTGGTCATCGGCCAGCCGCCCCGGGGCGCGGCCCTGGGCTGGGAGCCAGGGGGTGGCGGCCAGCTGGTGGAGGGCAACGTCCACGGCCCCCTGGCCTTCGCGGCCATGCTCCGGGCACTGACTCGGGTCGCTGCCCTGGCGCTGCCGCTGGTGCTCATCGCCTGCGGCGGCATCCACACGGAGGCCCAGGCTCGCCAGGCCCTCGCCGCGGGGGCGGTCGCCCTCCAGGTGGACAGCGCGGCCTGGGTGGAACCGGAGCTGCCCCTGCGTCTGGCCCAGGCCCTGGCCCGGCCCGGAGAGGCAGGGGGCGCGTGAACCAGTCTCCCTGGCGTGCTCTCCTGCCCCTCTACCAGCCCCTCTTCGTCGGCTGGCGGCTGGTCTATGTGCCCGGGATCATCCTGGCCCGGAGCGGCCACGGCCTCACCTGGCTGGTGGCCCTGTTGGGGCTGGCGGTCGTCTTCGG
>WGCB01000636.1 GCA_015494005.1 Caldilineaceae bacterium | reverse complement strand
CGTTCCACTCCGCGGCCGGGTCCGATTCTGGGGTGATGCCCCCGCCCACGTAGAGCCAGGCCCGGTCCCGGTCCAGCTGCATGCAGCGCAGGTTCACGAACAGGTCCGAGCGGCCTTCCACGTGGACCGGCCCCAGGAAGCCGCTGTAAAAGCTGCGTTCGTAGCCCTCGTGGGCCCGGATGAAGGCCAGGGCCGGCTCCTTGGGCATGCCACAGACCGCGGAGGTGGGGTGCAGCTCCCGCAGGATGCGGTTGGCCAGGCCCAGGCGCTCTTCCTCCCCCAACGTCACCCGGAAGGTAGTCTGCAGGTGGAGCAGGTGACCGGCGCTGACGGTGTGAGGCCCGTCCTCTTCCACCGCGGCCACCCCAGCCTGGCGGAAGAAGGCCCGGATGTAGTCGCTGACCAGGGCCTGCTCCTCGATCTCCTTGGCGCCCCAGCTCACAGCGTGGATGGGCCGATCCATGGGCCGGGGCTGGGTGCTGGCCAGGGCCATGGTGACCAGAGAGTCCCCCTCCATGCTCAGGAGAGTCTCCGGGCTGGCGCCCATCCAGGTGCCCACGTCCGGGACGGCCACCAGGGAGACGAAGGCGTGGGCGTAGCGGTCGCAGAGGCGGGCGAAGGTGGCCAGGGGGTGGAAATCGTCGGGCAGCAGGGTGGTGGTGACCCGGGAGGTGACGATCTTCTGCAGCCCGGCCTCCTGGATGTGGCGGATGGCCCGGCGCACCAGCGCCTGGTACTCCTCCCGGGAGAGGATGCGCCCGTGGATGGGGTCCCGGGCCGCGTGCCAGGGCACGGGGATGAAGTCGAACTCCGTCTCCGGCAGCTCCTCCAGCATGGCCATGGTGCGCAGGAACCAGTCCCGGTGCCGGGCCCAGCGCTCCGGATCCGCCTCGTCCCGCTCATCCTGGACCGGGAACTCCAGGCCCCGGGGGCCCAGGTGCAGCCCGGCTTTGATGAGCAGAGTGCGCTGACCGTCCGGATCCACGAAGGGGGCGAAGACGAAGCCCGGCGTGTGGTCCCGGAAGTCGATGGGCGTGGGGCGGACCGTCCCGGAGAAATCCACCATGGCGTGGGCGGTCTGGCTGTGAGGGTAGCGCCAGAGGGCCACGGGGAACTGGTTGGCCAGGGCCGCCAGGTAGATGTTGCGGATGGCCCGCTGGTGGGCGCCGTTGGGGCCGAGGCTCTGGGGCTCTGTCGGGGACTGTCCAGTCACGATCCCTCCTCCTGGGCCGGCTCCCGGTCCACGATCATCATGGTCAAGCGGCTGATGCAGACCAGGTGCTCCTCCTCGTCCACGATGCGGATCTCCCAGACGTGGGTGCGTCGCCCCAGGTGGACCGGGCGAGCCGTGCCGGTGACCGTGCCCGAGCGGACGGCTCGAATGTGGTTGGCGTTGATGCTCAGCCCCACGGCCGTCTGGCGGCTCAGGTCGATGGCCAGGGTGGAGGCGATGCTGCCCAGGGTCTCGGCCAGGGCCACGGAGGCGCCACCGTGGAGGAGGCCGAAGGGCTGGACCGTGCGCTGGTCCACGGGCATGGTGCCGATGATGTGCTCCGGCCCCACCTCGGTGATCTGGATGCCCAGGTGCCCCTGGAGGGTCTGGGCGGCAAAGCGGTTCAGTTCGTCCACGGAAATGGCGGTGTTCAACATGCCTCCATTATCGCAAAAGAGGTCTGAAAGCGGCAAATGGACGCCCTTTGTCGTGGCGACCGTCCCACGGCTTCCGGGTGCCCGGCTAGCCCTTGAGCCGGTCCATGAAGTGGGCCCGGAGCTTGGCCACCTTGGGCGCGATGACCACCTGGCAGTAGCCGGCATGGGGGTTGCGCCGGTAGTAGTTCTGGTGGTATTCCTCCGCGGGATAGAAGGCCTGGAAAGGGACCAGCTCCGTGACCAGGGGCCGCCCCCAGACGCCGGACTCCGCCACCTCGGCCATCACCTCCCGGGCGATGCGCTCCTGCTCTGGGCTGTGATAGAGGATGATGGAGCGATACTGGGGGCCCACGTCCGCGCCCTGGCGGTTGGGCGTGGTGGGGTCGTGGACGGTGAAGAAGACCCGCAGGAGATCCCGGTAGCTGATCTGGTCCGGGTCGAAGGTCACCTGGACCACCTCCGCGTGGCCGGTGCGTCCGGTGAGGACCTGCTCGTAGGTGGGGTTGGGCAGATGCCCGCCCGCGTAGCCCGAGATCACCTGCTCCACGCCCCGCAGCTCCTGGAAGACGGCTTCCAGGCACCAGAAGCAGCCCCCGCCCAGGGTGGCTCGCTCTCGCTTTCCGGACGGCTGGTGGTTGGTCGGATCCATCGTGTCACCTCCTGTGTTTCGCATCCTCGCTTCACAGTGGCCCCCTGGTGGAGGCTTTGACCGGTGGATGGATTATCCCCCATTCCCCTGCCTCCACCAAATGCCCGCAAGCCAGTTCCCTCCAATGGAAAACGCCGCCGGGAAGTCCCGACGGCGCGTTGTGGATCCTGGCAGGATGGGGCGTCAACTGGCCGCAGCTGGCCCCAGATATTCCGCGTCACCGAAGGCCAGGATGGGAAAGAAGATGAAGGGCAGGAGAAGCAGGCCAATGGCGAACCCGGCTCCTTTGCCGAAGGATTTGGCCAGATCGATGTAGACGATGATGGCGATGACGAAGTTCAAGAGCGGCACGAACATCAGGAGCAGCCACCACCAGGGGCGTCCTACAATCTCCAGCAGGACGATGATGTTGTAGAAAGGGACGATGGCGGCCCAGCCCGGCTTGCCGGCCTTGGTGAAGACCTTCCACATGGACGCGATCATCAGCACGATGAGCACGATGTCCAGGAGGATCAGGACGATGGGAAATCCTTGTCCGTTCTGCTGCAGGGGAAACACGAGGGATGCGATCATGGGGGTTCAACTCCTTGTTTAGTACGATGATGGACTTGGTACGATGATAGACTTGGTACGATGATGGACTGGCTACGGTGATGGACTGGCTACGGTGATAGGTTGGTGTTGGGGAAAACGGGTTAACTGCGAATAGGGCCAATAATTTTGGGATCATCCCCCATACTATACCAAAGAAATTGTCCCAGGCAGGTTAAAATCATCTAAAAATTGTTGCTTCATTTGCTGACCTGGCACACTCAAAGGGAGTGACCAGCGAAGAAGGGTTCGATCCGGGCACCGTTCGTTTGCGGCGACCAACGGAAAACGCCGCCGAGAAGCCCCGACGGCGTTCCATGCAAGCGGCTCCAGGGGGAGTCCTGGGCGGTTAACCGGCGACGGGGCCCTGATACGCCGCGTCACCGAAGGCCAGGATGGGGAAGAAGAGGAAAGGCAGGAAGATCATGCCAATGCCGAACCCAATTCCCTTGCCGAAGGATCGGGCCAGATCCACGGCCAGCAGGGCGAGCACGATCAGATTGGCCAGCGGAACGAACAGGAGCAGCACCCACCACCAGGGACGCCCCACCACCTCCGCCAGCACCACCACGTTGTAGAAGGGAACCAGCGCGGCCCAACCGGGCTTGTCCGCTTTGGTAAAGATGCGCCACAGGGAGCCGATCACCACCGTGAGGATCGCGAGCTGAACCATGGCCGCGCTGTCCTCGGATGTCTCGGCCCCGAAACTTCCCAGGAGCAGCAGGATCCCCAGCCCAACCACGATCCCCGCGCAGCCCCAGGACCGCCGGGGCGCTTCTGCCTTCACCGCGGCTTCCCGCTTTCGAGAGGGATCCAGCCGGTATTCGAGCTCGGCAATCCGGCCCTTCAGTTCCTGCTCCCGCTGGCGCAACTCCCGCAGCTGATGGCGGACCTTGGGTGAGGGCTTTTCCCGCTCCAGAGCCCGGATCTCCCCGCGGATGTTGGTGAGCTGGAGCTGGGTGGCCGTGAGCTCCTGGGTCAACTGCAGGCGACGCAGCTCGGCCTGGGTGACCTGGCTGGCGTCTTCGATGGCCGAGCGGGTGGACTCACCGCTGGCCGCCACGGTCTCCGCCACCTGCTGGACCAGCTCCAGGGTGGCGCCCTTTCCGGAGAGGGTCACCCCCAGGGTGTTGCCGCAGTAGTCACAGGTGACCCGGGACGCGCCACGGGGCACGCTCAAGGAAGCGCCGCAGGAGGGGCAGGTGAGTTTCTGGATGTCCATGGGGCCTTGTTCTGGATGGGTGTGGGTGGGCGCCGGAAAGATGATGTGGGTCCGAAGGGGTGGCGAAACCCCCGATCCCGTTCTATACTATACCAGCCAAACCGCGGAGTGCAGGTTAAAATCATCTAAAAATTGCTGCTCTGTTTATTGTTCCAGCTTAAACCACTGCCTCTGGCAGTGGACTGAGTAACGGTTTTACCAGTGTATTGAGTATGGCGAGTATCATAGGTCTGCCTAGAAGGTGCGAAACTAATAGGAGACCTATGATGACTCGCCGACTTAGGAAGTTATCGCATTCGGTGTATGAATGCAAGTACCATGTGGTGTTTTGTCCGAAGTATCGGTACAAGATACTACAAGAAGAGGTGAAAGAGTACGTTGTCCAGCAGGCCTACCGACTTTGCAACCAAAAGGAGGGGATGGAAGTGCTGGAGCTCAATGTGCAGCCGGATCACGTGCATGTGGTGTTGGTAATCCCACCGAAGTATGCGGTGTCTGAGATCATCGGCTTTCTGAAAGGGAAGCTGGCCTTGCGACTGTTCGACCGATTTCCCGCCTTGCGGAAACGTTATTGGGGGCAGCATGTGTGGTCTCGGGGCTATTGTGTGAGCACGGTTGGGCTGGACGAAGAAGAGATTCGCAAGTATGTGAGGTGGCAGACCGCCAAAGAACAAGAAGCCGTACAACGTCGCTTAATCGACTAACGCACCATCGCACCTTCTAGGTGCCCCCTTCAAGCCACCGGCTTTGCCGGTGGTGGTTGACTCCTGTGACGATGTGCGCAGGTGCATTGAACACCATATCACCCTCTGCGGTAACGTATTCTGCAAGGGCGGTCTCGGCCTCCTCCAGAATGCCCTGAATTTGGTCCTCATTCAGAAAGACTCCCATAACCGGCAACCAACCCCTCAGATCCGCTTCGACCATTGTCTTGATACTTGGGAAGCGGGCCTCACCAATCACGGTCTCGATGCCCACCGACTCCACTCCCGAACCCTCAAACAGCGCGACTAACGCATCTTTGTCACCGAGCACAAACGGAGCTCGCAATGCGTTGGCGGCGTCATCACCCGCCAGACGCTCGAGGAGCTTCACCGCAATTGGATAGGCGTCAGAGTTGTCCAGGCTATCCCAAACTGCCACGGCCAGCCTGCCGCCAGGTTTCAAAACCCGAACCATTTCGCTTAGTGCTTTCGTGCGATCCGAGAAGAACATCAGGCCGAACTGACTAACAACCGCATCGAACGACTGGTCCCGAAATGGAAGGGATTCGGCCGTGCCCTCCTGCCATTCCACGTTGGGTGCCAACTCTCCTGCCACAGCCAACATACCGGCCCCTGGATCAACCCCGGCGACCCGCCCCGCAGGACCGACGCGAGCGGTTGCTTCTCTGGCCAGAACGCCCGTGCCGCAAGCTACGTCCAGGACACTCTGCCCGACCTCTACGCCAGCCGCATCGAGCACACGAGGGCACCATTGCTCGAAGAGAGCCGGCACATGCAGGCCCTCATACGCCCGCGCTCCTTCAATCTGATCCGCAAGGTTGGGTTCATTTACCATGAGCTTCTCCTCCGGTCCATCGGGGCGCGAGGTGAGCGGCATCCCGGCGCCGCCCCGGAGCGGTGTCCGCTCCAGTGCGCAGTTGCGTCCGACCGCCCCGTGCTCGGATGCAGCTATTGATTATGCGGAATCAATCCGCACAATCTTTCAGATTCTCAGCATGTATTCTGGGAACTTTTCTGCAAACACGGACAGGTAAGCGGCAATATGCGGAAATCCAACCGCACATTGTTCAACGGAGGGGGGCGAGGTGCGAAGTAAGAACCTGCTTTTCATGCCGGGGATGGCGCAGTGGTCTCACTATACAAGACCGGATCCTGCTTGTCAAGGAAATCTTTTCGAAAGCGCGGGGCCATCGCGAGCTTCGTATCTCAATTGTCTGGGCCGTCGCGGGCCAGTGGTGGGTCATGGTCCTGCGTGACGATCTCGGCGATTTCGCACACGGGTAGGGGCGAAAAATTTTTTCGCCCCTATTGGCGCCGGCCAGCTTCCCGCCGGATGTGGTTACGGGGTCAGCCGCGTTACTAACAAAGTCGTTGCTGCCGAAGGCGAAATACATGACCTCCAAACGTGCGCTCATGCCGGACAATAGCTGCTCCACCACCTTCACTCTGCTTGTGCTCCCTTCTTTGAGCATGCCCTGCAGTCCCTGTGCTGTGAAGGTTTGGCGTAAGTTGTAGAGCGCCTTGCGCAGGTTGTTTCTGGCCCGACGCTCGGCGCTATCCGGCCAAAACGTAAAGGCCACAAACCGGCGCGACTGGGGCACCTGGCCGTGCAGCACGAGAAAGGCAAGCAAGGCTTGTTGGCGGGGAGAGCGGATGGCCTCTACAGGCGCATCGTTGTGGTGGAGTGAGAATCCGCCCAACAGACGGATATCCAGGGTTGGGCTCATGCGGGCCGTGCCTTCCGTGTTCCAATCACGTTGCGTTTCACGGGTCTTGTAGGGACAAGAGATCCAAGAGCGACTGGATCTCAAGATCTGGCTCAGGGTCCGCCTGCGAGCGGCTACTCCTGCCACGATTGAGCCAGACTGCCACGAGGCCCGCTGCCCTGGCTCCAGCCACGTCGGTCGTCAGGCTATCGCCAACATGCCAGACCCCCCGTCGCTCAACGCCGAGCCCATCGAGGGCCAAGCGAAAGACTGCCTCATCGGGCTTTGCGGCTTTGACTTCGCCGGAGATGACGATCGTGTCAAACCACCCATGTATGCCTAGAACCTGCAACTTCTCGCGCTGGGTGTCAGAAGCGCCGTTCGTAACGAGCGCTAGCGGCACGCCTGCCTGTTTCATGGAACGGCACACCTCTTGAGCATCATCGAATAGACGATGCGCCTGACGCCCTAGCTTGTGATGAGTCTCGGAAGCGAGGTGTACGAGCGCCTCGTTGTTGCATCCACATGCACTCAGCGTACGGCGCCACGCTTCGCGGCTCACCGCCGAGCCAGTGAGCTCGCCAAGCATCCACTCGCGCTCTACGTCCTGCCAATACTCACGCCAGATCTTGGCGTTGGCTTCGACCAGGCGAGAAGCGTCTAGTCCTGGCTGACTCGCAGCGATGAATTCGCATGTTTGGCGTATCGACTCTTGGAGGCCGCTTCCGTCGAGGAGGGTTCCATCCAGGTCGAGGAGCAGAGCTCGGAGTGGTCTCATGCGCCGTACCTCGCTCGTGTGCGGTTGCCCAGGGCACGTCCGTTCCAGCTTCTAGCCACGCCGCCCAACGGCTCATCCGCTGGTTGGGCCGCCGCAAGCGCAGCCAGGCCCAGCCAGCGGACGCAGTCCGCAGCTATTGATTGTGCGGAATCGGTCCGCATTGTCCTTCAGATTCAGCGTGTATTCTGGGAACTTTTCTGCAAACACGGACAGGTAAGCGGCAATATGCGGAAAACCAACCGCATATTGTTCAGCGGAGGGGGGCGAGGTGCGAAGTAAGAACCGGCTTTTCATGCCCGGGCTGGCACAGTGGTCTCACTATACAAGACCGGATCCTGCTCGTCAAGGAAATCTTTTCGAAAGCGCTAGGCCATCGCGAACTTCGTAATAGCATCGAGGT
>WGCB01000635.1 GCA_015494005.1 Caldilineaceae bacterium | reverse complement strand
GGCGTAGGCCAGGGCCAGCGCCTCCTGGATGGGCCTCTCGTCGCCGCCTAGAGCCAGGGTCTCCGCCACGAAGGGATCGTAGCCGTCGATGACCAGAGGGGTCTCGCTCTCCTGGAGGCCGGGAAAATGGGCCAGCCAGAGGGCCGGGATCAGGATGGCTCGGGCGGCCTGGGCTTCCTGTGCCAGGGCCTGGTCCTCCGAGAGGCGGTAGGTCACGAAGCGAAAGGGGGCGTCGGCTTTCCAGGTGGACCCCTCCGGCGCGGCCAGGACCACGGGGAACTCCCGGCTCAGCTCCTGGGCCAGGGCGGTGTAGCGGATCCCAGGGCCGGCCATGCGGGGGCCGACCACGTCATGGCAGATGATCAGGACAGGCCCTGGCCGTTCCAAGACCACTCTCCTTGCAAGGTCATGAGCCCGTAGCGCTCCCCCGCCAGCGGCGCCAGCACCCGCAGGAGGTAGAGCCGGTCGTGGTAGTCGAACATCTCCGTGTCCTCCCGGTTGTGGGCGGCCAGGGAGATCTGGTAGCTCCCCTCCAGCAGGGGCAGGGAGGGCACCCGGTATCGCACCACGCCGGGACCCTCCACCCAGGGGATCTGGCAGCCGGCGAAGGCCGTGTTGGGCCCGGTCACATGGACGCCGTCCGTGCGGTGGATGGCCAGGCCGAAGACCGGCTCCGGGATGCGCACCTTGGCGCAGTAGCGGATCTCGACGGTCAGGGGCTCGCCCGGGTGGAAGTGCATGCGCTCCTGTCCCGTCTCGTCCAGCAGGCGCACCCCCTCGATGACCAGCTTGCCTGTGCCCCAGCGTCGGGGATTTTCTTCCTCTTTCTCCTCCTCTTCCTCCGGCTGCTGCTTGATGGACTCCTCCTCGCTGGCCCAGGTCTCGGCCAGGTAGCGGGCCACCACCATCTCCGCCGGGCCGTCCGCCCAGACGCGGCCGTCCTCCAGCCAGATGGCCCGGCTGCTCAGGGAGCGGACCATCTCCGGGCTGTGGGAGACGAAGATGACCGTCACCCCTTGGCGGCGGAACTCGTCCAGCCGCTCCAGGGACTTGCGCTGGAAGGCTGCGTCCCCCACGGCCAGCACCTCGTCCACCAGCAGGAGATCCGGCTCCGTGTGGACGGCGATGGCGAAGCCCAGGCGCACGTACATGCCCGAGGAGTAGTGCTTGACCGGGGTGTCGATGAACTCGCCCAGGCCAGCGAACTCGATGATGTCCGGCATGCGCTCCCGGATCTCCTGGCGGGAGAGGCCGTAGATGGAGCCGTTCAGGTAGATGTTCTCCCGTCCGGTCAGATCCGGGTGGAAGCCTGCCCCCAGCTCCAGCAGGGACGCCACCCGGCCGTTGACGAGGATCTCCCCTTCCGTGGGCTCCAGGATGCCGGTGATCAGCTTGAGGAGGGTGCTCTTCCCCGCGCCGTTGGGGCCCACGATGCCCACCGTCTCCCCGCGGTTCACCGTGAAGGAGACCTGGCGCAGGGGCCAGAAGAGCCGATGATGGGATGGGTCCGGGCGCAGGCCGGGCAGGAAACGGCGCAGCAGGGAAGGCAGGGTGCGCTGCTCCTCCCGGTGCAGGGGAAAGCACTTGGACACGTTGCGGAATTCCAGCAGCGGTTCCTGGGTGGAAGCGTCCGTCCCCATGCTCACACCTCCTCACCGAAACGGCCGCTGTAGCGCACGAAGAACCAGTAGCCGAAGGCCAGGATCAGGAGCGCGGTCAGGGTGGTGCGCAGGAAGAAGTCCAGGTCCGTGCGATAGCCCCAGTAGAGCAGGTCCCGGTAGGCGCTGATCAGGGAGGCCATGGGGTTCAGGATGTACATGAGCCGGTGCACGTTCAGGGAGTATCCTAGCACCTCGTAGCTTTGGGGCAAAATGTCGATGGGATAGAAGACCGGGGTCAGGAAGAACCAGGCCAGGATGACCACGTCCATGACCATCAAGGTGTCCCGGTAGAAGACGTTCAGAGTGCTGAGGATGAAGGCCAACCCCAGGATGAAGCAGGTCTGGATGAGGATCACCAGGGGGAGCATCCAGATCCAGGGGCTCAGGGGCACCCGGTAGAGGAAGGCCGCCGCGAAGAGGATCACCAGGGCCAGGAGGAAGTGGATCAGGTTGGCCAGCACCGTGGCCAGGGGCAGCACCGCTCGGGGGAAGTAGACCTTCTTCACCAGGTTGGCGTTGCTTGTCACCGCGTTGATGCTGCTCATGACCCCCGCGGTGAAGTACTGCCAGGGCAGCAGCCCACACAGGATGAAGAGGGGGAACTTGTCGATGCTGTTGTTGGGCATGAAGACCGTGAAGACCACGGTGAAGACCAGCATCATGGCCAGGGGGTTGAGCAGGCTCCAGAAGAAGCCCAGGAAGCTGTTCTTGTAGCGGGCCTTCAGCTCCCGCAGGACCAGGTTGTAGACCAGATCCCGGAAGCGGAAGAGCTCCAGCAGATGAGCCCAGAGCCCCTGTTTCCGTGATGATGTGTAGCGCCTGGCGTTCACCGCGTTGACCATGTCTGCACCCTGGGGTCAAACTCCTGCACCGAATTCCGTATCCCGCATCCTGTCATCCTGAATTCCGTATTCCGTATCCTGTGTCCCATCCCTAAGTTGTATCACGGGCCCGGGGTAAAATCCAACATTTGCCCCGCCTGGTCGAACCAGCCGCAGGGGCAGCCCGTGGGATCATCCGGTGGCGTGGACGGGGCAGCAGGCCCGTTCATCACCAGGGGCAGGAAGAGGCTGGGCGGGATGGTCTCCTGGAGGGGGCGGCGGAGCGTCTCCTCGCCGGACGCCGCCACCCGGGCCGCGCCCGGGCTCCAGGAAGGCCCCACCTGCTTCAAGGGGATCCGGGCCAGCCCGGGATCCGTCCGGTGCACGGCGAGGTAGAGGACAGTCATGGTCATGGGCGTGTCGTAGACCTGCTGGAGCAGGCCGTCCGAGCAGCCGCCCTGGGTCATGCAGGGATCGTAGGGGACGCCGGCCGGCAGGAAATACTCCGGCGCGGCCAGGATGGGGTTCTCCCGCAGGTAGGGCAGGTAGGTGGCGCCACCGGCCTGGTCCGCGTCCTGCCACTGGCCCTGGAGGGGCATGGCGTAGGCCCCGGTGTGGTCACTGGAGAGGACATTGACCGTGGATGCCAGCCGGTAGGTGCCGCTGGAGGGCTGGGCCACGTTGGCGGCCACGTTGAACCAGGCCGGGGTGTAGGCGTCCGCGGGGGTGGGCGGGTAGTTGACGAAGATGAACTCGCTGCCGGCCGGCGGGCTCAGGGTGAACTTCTCGTGCCTGCCGCCGAAGCGTTCCATCTGGCTGCGCAGGGCTTCCAGCTGCCCCGCGTAGCCGCTGCCGATGTAGGAGTGGAAGGTGAAGCGCTCCTCCCCCAGGACCGTCACGTCGATGGCCCGGGGCGCGTCCACCACGAAGGTGGCGGTCAGGTTGTCGTGGATGCCCGTGAGGGTCATCTGGCAGCCCTGGTTGGCCGGGACGATCACGGCGCCGCTGCTGTCTCGCTGGGGCGAGGAGACCACGATCTCCGGGTAGCGGCTGTCGCTGGTGTCGCTGGCCGACTTGATGGGCTGGATCTGGCCAGCGGCGAAGTACTCGAAGTAGGTGAGCTGGTCCGTGATGTCCTGGCCGTTCTCGAAGAGGCGCAGGGTGGACTGGGGCACGGTCACGCCCCAGTGATCGATGCGCCCGGGCTGGCCCAGGCAGCCGAAGAGGGTCCCGGTCCAGCCGCCGCTCATCCAGCGGGGGTGGATGGCCGCGTTGACCGTCACCTTGTCCCCCTGGCGGCTGCCCGAGAGGTAGCGCAGGATGCCGAATGCCCCGTTGTAGGAGAGGATGGCCCCTTGCAGCTTCTCCTCCGGCACCTGGCCCGCCAGCTCCAGGATGCTCAGGCCCCGGGGCTCCAGCCAGGCCGCCTGTCCGGTCGCCGGGCCTACAGCCCCTGGGATCTCCGCCGCGGTCACGCCGCCGGCGCTGGCCAGGAGCACCGTCAGCAGGGCCCACAGGATCTTCAAGCTGGTCGAAAACACGGATTTCATGGAGTCACTCCTCGGATTCACGGATAGATCTTTCCGAATCACAGTCCTGGCAAGCACCCTTCGTAAGCTCCGCCCAAAAAGGGAAACGGAGGCAACGCGAGCGTGCCCCCGTTCTTTTCGTCTGTTTCTTGCGCCCCAGCCCCGGGCCGAGGCCTTGCCGCTACTGGTTCAGCGCATCCAGGTTGGCCAGGGAGTAGTCCCGGAACTTCGTCCCCGTGTCGGTGATGGCCTTGGTCGTGGGGTCGAAGAGCCCGGCGTAGCGGTTGAAGCCCCCGGACTGGCCCACGTCGTCCAGGGCATACCAGGCCCAGCTCTGGACCAGACGGCACTCGTCCGAGGCCAGACCGATGCTGCAGTCCTTGGTGTTCAGGAAGTAGTCGAAGGTCCAGAGCATGAAGCCCTGCACCACCTGGGGATCCTCGAAATTCTTCCAGGAAAGGCACTGGCCGTTTCCGTCCCAGGTCTCACAGGCCCAGTGCCGGTAGAGGACGCCGTACTCCGAGACCACCAGGGGCTTGTCCTGCTGGCCCTTGTCCTTCATCCACTGGCGGAAGGCCCGAATCTGCTGGTCGAAGAGGCTCTGATCCACGTGGCTCCAGTCCGTGGCGTAGATGACCCCCTGGGTCTGGCTCAGCCCCGGCGGGATGCTGGCCCCGTAGTCGTAGAGGTCCTCCTTCAGGATGAAATTATGCACGTTCCAGACGTCCACCGGCATGGTCTGGCCGTACTGGTCCTGGTAGCTCTGCCAGATCAGGTCCAGGTACTGGAGGCGCAGGGGCGTGGCCTGGATCACCCCGCCGATGGCCACCCGAGCCGTGGGATCCGCGCCCTTGATCAGGGTGTAGAGGTCGTGGTAGGCCGTAGCGTAGACCTCTGGTAGCAGCTCGTCCTGGCCGCCGCCGGGCCAGTCCCGGCGATCCATCTCGTTGCCGATGAGCCAGAGGGAGCCCGGGTTGGCCTGGACCGCGGCCAGGATGGCGCTGGTGTCCGGGTAGACGTTGTAGTCGTAGGGCACGGTGTAGGGACAGGCGTTCCGGTCGTGGTTGAAGCGTTCCCCGCAGGCCAGCTTCTGGTGCAGCCGCACCACCTGGACGTACTCCATGTTCAAGGGGCGGCTGGGATTCTGGGTCACCCGCCAGTCCAGGTACCAGCCGGCCCGCAGGGACTCGATCTCCGGATACTGGGTGACGGGGCTGAGCAGAGCGCCGAAGCCCAGCCGGGTGCTGAGCTTGGGCGCCTGGGAGGTCACCATGGGCAGGAACACGTTGTACGGGACCGTCGTCTCCCCGGGCGTGTCCGGATCGGCCTGCTCCAGGGCGAAGCTGCGGGGCGTCACCGGCAGGAAGAGGGCCAGGATCCCGGCCAGGATCAGGAAACGGCGCAGCCGGGGAAATCTCTGGGGCAAACGGTCCATGGATGGCATCTCCTTCACTCTCGGCCCGGTCACGGGTGCTGCTGGGACCGGGGCGTCAACACATACACGGGGGGCAGGGGCTGGATCTGGTAGCGCTCCTCCAACATGGCCACAGGATAGACCCCTTCGGCCAGATCCGCCACCACCAGAGGCCGCTCCCCTGCCTCGGCCAGGGCCTCTTCCACATCCCAGCAGCAGAAGCGCACGGTCACGTCCGGGCGCAGGCCCTCCACCGACTGCAGATAGCGGACCGGGGTGGCCAGCACCGGCTCGGCCAGGAAGACCGCGTCCTCCGGCAGGGCATCCAGGACCGCCTCCGCGTACTCACGAGCATCGTAGTAGTTGGCTCGGCTGGGCCACAAGAGGAAATAATGGCTGTTCGGGCCGGGCACCCGGCGCACCTGCCGGAACTGGGGACTGTAGCGGTAGAGGAGCTCCGGCGTCAGCCGGTAGGTCAGCACAGGGAGCAGCACGATCAGGGCCAGGCCGGCGTAGAGGGCTCCTTTGGGCGAGATCCAGGCCGGTGGCCGTGCCTGGAGGCGCTGCCACAGCCACTGGAAGCCCAGGCCCATCCAGAGAGCAAAGGCCAGGTAGCTGGGCAGGTAGAAGACGTAGCGATCCCCCACGTCGTAGGCGAAGGCGAAGGCCGCGGGGACCAGGTAGAGCAGCGCCAGGAAGAGGGCCTGGCTCCGGCCCAGCCGCTTCCAGGAGACCACTGCCCCCAGGATCCCCGCCCCCAGGGCTGGGCCCAGGAACTGGAGGGTCAGATAGCCCAGCCACTGGCTCAGGTCCCGGGGAAAGGTGGCCCACGCAAACCGGAAGAAACGCCCCCGGAAGTTGAAGCCGTCGAACTCGAAGAGGGCCCAGTGCAGGCTCTGGAGCAAATCCATGCCCAGGCGCTGGCTGTCCAGCCAGAGGAGAGTGGCCAGGGGGATCAGGGCGACCAGAGTGGCGATCAGCGCCCAGCCCACGGCTCTGGGTGTGAGGGCCTGGCGTCGGACCACCAGCAGCCAGAGCAGGGCCGGCCCTAGGAGCAGGACCATCACGTGGGTGTTCAGGGCGATGCCCAGGGCCATGCCCAGGAAGACCAGCTCTCGGGGGTGGCCGCTCTGTTGCCAGCGCAGGGCGAAGAGGATGACCAGGGCCAGGGTGGCCAGGGTCATGGTGTAGACTTCCGTCCGCACGGCGTGGGCCCAGAAGGTGTGGGAAACCGCGAAGGCGGTCACCGTGGCCACCCGGGCCGGCCGGGAGACCCTCAGCTCCCGCAGGCAGAGGTCCAGGAGCCCCACGGTCACCGCGCCGAAGAGGGCCGAGACCAGGTTGACCCGGTAGGCCACGTCGCCGAAGGGCAGTTTGGTGAAGAGGTGGGCCACCAGCACCCAGAGGGGGTGGCTGCCCGCGCTGGCCCGGAGCTGCCCCTGGAAGGCCTGCACCTGCAGCAGCGCGTCGTCCCCCCAGAGCACGGTGGGCGCCAGGGTGAACCAGTAGAGGAGGAAGCTGCCCAGGGCCAGGAACCCGGCCTCCACCAGGGCGGTGGAGCGGGCGCGCACCCGGGTCTCCGGCCATCCTGCCGGGGTGCTCCCCAGGATGGCCGCGTCCAAGATCCAGATGGAGCGTCGGGCCCGTCTGGAAACTCGCTGCAGTGCTGACAAGATCTCTCCGCCTTTGTGCGTGGGATGAGGGAGGAGCGAGTCGCTCCGGTCGCCTCGGGGCCAGAAAAATTGCCCGGTCTATTGTAACCCACAACAAAAGGTCCACCAAAAACCGGCCCGGAAACCGGATCCCGGCCTTTCTCCCTCAAACGCCTGGAGCGCCAAAGGATCACAGCCCAACCCGACACCAGGAACCGTCCCGAGATGTGGGCGCCCGTGGCGAGGAAGCGGGCGGAGCAGGCGCCACCCTTACAATCGCTTGGCGGGAAGTCCCGCCCGATACCGGAGAGGCGGTTTTCCTTTTGGAGAAATGGGGCTAGAATACGGAGGCTGGCGAGGATGTCCTGGAGAGCGCTCCGATCCTGGACACCCTGTGCGGTGCACACCCCAAAGGAGG
>WGCB01000634.1 GCA_015494005.1 Caldilineaceae bacterium | reverse complement strand
GGTGGACGGACTCTGGTCCTGCGCGGCCATCTGGATCAAGGAGGCGCCAGGATTTGCCCGAGCCCTGGCGGAGATCATGACCCACGGCGGCTCGGAGATCGACATCCACGCCGCGGACATCACCCGCTTCGCCCCCCACGCCCGGACCAAGAGCCACATCAGGGCCCGCTGCTCCGAGCTCTACAACAAGACCTATGGCATCGTCCACCCCGCGGAGCAGTACGCCTCCTCCCGGGACGTGCGGGTGAGCCCCTTCCACGCCCGGGAGCGGGAACTGGGCGCTTTCTTCTTCGAGACGGCCGGCTGGGAGCGCCCCCAGTGGTACGAGTCCAACAAGAAGCTCCTGGAGGAGTACGGGGACCGGGTCATGGACCGGCCCAACGAGTGGGATTCCCGCTGGTGGTCCCCCATCATCAACGCGGAGCACCTGGCCATGCGGGACCGGGTGGGCCTGGTGGATCTCACCGCCTTCTCCATCTTTGATTTCAGCGGCCCCGGCGCCCTGGACTTCATGCAGCGCATGGCGGTGAACCAGATGAATGTGCCCGTGGGGCGAGCGGTCTACACCCCTCTGCTCACCCCCCAGGGCGGCTTCCGCTCGGACTTGACCGTGATCCGCACGGGCGAAGATGCCTTCCGGGTGATCACCGGCGGGGCCATGGGTGGCCCGGACCGGGACTGGTTCCTGGCCCACATGCCCCGGGACGGCTCGGTCCAGTTCCGGGACATGACCTCGGCCCTCTGCACCGTGGGCCTCTGGGGTCCCCGAGCCCGGGACCTGCTCCAGTCCGTCACCGAGGACGACGTCTCCAACGCCGGCTTCCCCTTCGGGACGGCCCGCCCCATCACCATCGACAACATCCCGGCCCACGCCTTCCGCATCTCCTACGTGGGCGAGCTGGGCTGGGAGATCTACGCGGACATGGAGCTGGGCCAGCGGCTCTGGGACATCCTGTGGGAGGCGGGGCAGCCCCTGGGGCTGGTGCCGGTGGGCATCGGGGTCTACGGCACCACCGCCCGCCTGGAGAAGAGCTACCGGGCCTACGGCGACGAGCTGGACGGGGAGTACAACCCGGTGGAGGCAGGCCTGGCCCGGCCCAAGGTCAAGCCCCAGGACTTCATCGGCAAGGAGGCCTACCTGAAGGCCCGGGAGGAGGGCCCGGCGGCCATCCTCTGCACCCTGACCGTGGACGACCACACCTCCGCCAGCGGGGAGAAGCGCTACATGATCGGCCACTCGCCCATCCTCACCCCAGAGGGCGAGCCCATCGAGGACCGGGAGGGGCGGCGCTCCTACGTGACCAGCGCCGGCTCCGGGCCGTCTGTGGGCAAGCACATCCTCATGAGCTACCTGCCCCCGGAGTACGCCAAGGAGGGGCAAAAGCTGCTGGTGGAGTACTTCGGCGAGCACTACCCGGTGACCGTGGCCGTGGCGGGCAATCGGCCCCTCTTCGACCCCAGCAACGAGCGCATGAAGGCCTGACGCACGGAAGGCGGAATGCAGAGTGCAGAATGTAGCGTGCGGAATGGGCACCCCTGAAAGGACGATGCGATGCGGACGCTTGTGTGTGTGAAACGGGTGCCGGCCACCGGCGCCAAGATCCTGCTCACGCCGGACGAGCAGGACATCGAGACCCGCTTCCTGGGCTTCACCATCAGCCCCCACGAGGAGTGCGCGGTGGAGGAGGCCATCCGCCTGGTGGAGGAGCACGGGGGCCGCTCCACAGTGCTCACCCTGGGGCCGCCGGAGGCCGCGGAGCAGCTGCGGGATGCCCTGGCCATGGGCGTGGATGAGGCCATCCTCCTGGAGACGGACGGCAGCGACTGGGACCCGGTGGCCACGGCCCGGGCCCTGGTGGCGGCCATCCAGGCGGAGGAGGCAGCCAACGGCCCTTTCGACCTGATCCTCTTCGGCAACGAGTCCGCGGACAGCGGCGGCTACCAGGTGGGCATCCGGGTGGCCCATGCCCTGGACCGGCCCTGCGTGGCCGGGATCAAGGGGCTGACGGTCCAGGAGGGCCAGCTCGAGGCCCGGCGGGAGATCCCCGGGGGGTGGGAAGTCTACCAGGTGCCCCTCCCCGGGGTGGTCACTGTCAAGGAAGGGCTGAACCTGCCCCGCTACCCGTCCCTGCGAGGGCGGCTCCGGGCCAAGAAGGCGCCCATCCAGCGGCTCCAGCCGGAGCTGCAGCCGGGCGGTCCCGCCAAGGTCCGCCTGAAAGTGCCGGAGGAACAGGGCGTGGAAACCCAGATCCTGGGGCATGGCCCGGAAGCCGCGCCCCAGGTGGTGGCGATCCTCAAACAGCTAGGACTGGTGCAACCATGATTCTCCTGCTCGTAGACCACGACCGAGGCAAGCTGAACAAGGCCACCCTGGAGGCCCTGACCCTGGCCCGAGGCCTGGCCCAAGCCCAGGACATGCCCCTGGAGGTGGTCCTGGTGGGCGAGGAGGGGGAGACCCTGGGCCCGGAGCTGGCCCGCCACGGGGCGAGCCGCATCCACTTGGTGACCCACCCGGAGCTCACGGACTACGCGCCGGAGGCCTGGGCCCAGAGCCTGGTGGAGCTGGTCCAGACAGAGCAGCCCTGGGCGGTGGCCGCGCCGGGCACGGATCGGGGCAACGAGGTCCTGGCCCACGTGGCCGCCCGCCTGGATCAGCCCTTGGCCGCCAACTGCGTCGGCCTCCAGCCCGGGGAGCCGGTCCAGCTGACCCGGGTGCGCTGGGGCGGCAGCCTCCTGGAGGAGGCCACCCTGGCCGGTCAACCCAAGCTCTTCACCGTGGCCACCCAGACCATCCCCCCAGAGGAGGCGGAGGCCCCGGAGCCGACGTGGAACCGGGTCACCCCCACCCTGGCGGAGAAGGATCTGCGGGTGCGGGTGGTGGCCCGGTTCCAGGTCGGCTCCGGGGCCTCCGCCACCTCCTCTGGGGGGATGGTCTGGGTGGCCACGGTGAAGAGCTTGGGTTGACCGGCCAGGGTGGCCTCCTCCAGG
>WGCB01000633.1 GCA_015494005.1 Caldilineaceae bacterium | reverse complement strand
GGTGTGGACATCGGGCCGGGCCATGAGCCCGGTGGGATCCCCCTCCTCGGGCATGGTGCGGAAGTCGGTGGCGCTGATCAGCACATAGATGTGGTCCAGTTGGTTGGGGCAGGCGTTCAGGTCGTCGCAGTTCAGCCAGTCGGTGCGGTTCCACAGGCGGATCTTGGAGATGGGCTGCACCTTTCCCAGGTCGATCTGCCACCAGGGGTTGTCCTGGACGCCGGTGGTGGCCACCGAGTTGTTGGTCGGGCTGCTGTCCAGGACGCCGTCCACGGCGCGCTCCGGACCCTGGTCCTGGGCTGTGGAGGACTGGGCCGTGAAGTCCCCTCGGAAGAGGCCCAGGCTGGCCCAGTCCCGGACCACGGGCGTCCAGGTGAGGGCCTGGTTGACCCCGGTTGCCTGCCATCCCCAGGTGTTGTCCCAGGCGTCCAGATGGGTGGACTGGGACGTGCTGTTGAGGTACTCGCAGTTGCGCAGGGTGGCCTCCGACATGGCCTGCCCGTGCTGGGTCAAGGTGTAGGCGTAGCAGTTGTAGTCCGTGTTTTCGAAGAGGACGAAATCGTCGTTGCCGATGTCCTGCACGCTGAAGGATTCGCCTGTGCCGGTGATCTCACCGTTGGTTTTGCCCTCCGACTTGGTCTGCGCGGCCGACACCCGGGCGCTGGACTCGACGGCGATCACGTCGAACAGGCTGAACCCTGAGGACGCGCCCAGGTAGCCGGATATCGTGTCGGTGCGCACGTAGCTCAGCGCGGTGGTCGTTATCGTCCCGGTGGAGATGGTGCGGCCGATGGCCGCGTTTTTGCCCACGTCCCCCTGGATCACGCCCCAGTGGGGCGGCACGAAGCCGACGGCCGTCACCCGCTGCTCGGTGATCTTCTTGCACTCCGCGCTGTAGACCGCCTTGAGCGCGTCGTTGTCCCGGTCCCCCACGGCCAGGGACGTGCTCCCCACCAGATGCGTGGGGTCCAGGTTCACCCGCCGGCTGACCGGCAGGGTCGGCGCATCCGCTACCAGGTCCGCGAAGGTGAGGTAGAGCACCTCCAGGCCCCGGCCGTCGTCCAGAGCGGCCAGGATCTCCCTCTGGCCGTCGTTGTCCAGGTCCGCCACAGCCAGGGAGAGGGCGGTGGCCTGGTTGCGCTCCCCGTTGTTGCTGGTCCACTGCTCGTGACGCATCAGGGCCGGCGTGGGCGTGTCCAACCTCTCCGCGCGCCAGACGTCCACGTGGAAGCCGGCCGGGTAGCCCGGGGCGCCAGTGCTGTTGAAGCCCACCAGGATCTCCTCCGGACTGACGGTCGTCTCCCCTGGGCTCTCCCCATCGACATCGCCAGCCGCCAGCGCGAAGTTGGTGGTGCTGGCCTGGATGGTGGCGTTCAGATCCTCCCACAGATAGAAGGCCTGCTCCTTGTCCGGGTCGTACCTGAAGGCGAACAGGCGGATCTGGCTGCTGACACCTGGCGCGTCCGGCGAGTAGGTGTCGGCCGCCACCACCATCTCGTCTCGGAAATCACCGTTCAGGCGCACCGCGGCCGTCTGGACGCTGCGGAACTGGCCCGCGTTGAGGGTCCAGGACTCCAGCACCTGCAGTTTGTCGGCCCAGTTGTTGTCGTCGTAGAAATAGCTTTGGGACGGCTCGTAGACCAGGAGGAGGGCCTCGATGGTCTCCCCTTTGGCGTCCAGCAGGCTGACCAGGATCTCGTCCTGGCGGTTGCCGGTGACGTTGCCCACGGCCACGTCCAGGCTGCTGACCCGGGCCCGGACCCCGGCGGTGGAGCGGTAGGAGGCCAGGGGGACCAGGGTCTCCCCGTTGAGGGTCCCGTCCCAGACCAGGATGGTCAGCGCGCCGGTGACGTCGTCCACCGCGGCCAGCACGGCCTGCTCCCGTTCATCGTCCCCGCCCAGGATGTTCCCCGCGGCCCCGGCCAGACGGCTGTGGCTGTCCTGGCTGATGCGGCCGTAGGTGACCGCGTTGGCGGCGTCGAAGGTGGCCACGTAGTAGCCGGGCTGGGCCGCGTCGCCGCTGACGAAGCTCTGCAGCATCTCTGTCTGGCCGTCGCCGTCCAGATCCGCGGCCAGGACAGCCTGGTCCTGGATGCTGCGTCCCCAGGCCTGGGTCTCCTCCAGGAAGAGGTTCTGCTCCACCAGCGCGGGGTCCGTGGAGTTGGGCTGCAGGTCCAAGGAGAAGTTGGAGAGCAGGACCGGCGAAGTCCCACCGTCCCGGTATCCCACGAAGATCTCCCCTTCACCAAGCAGATCGTATTGGCTGCCGAAGGGGTTGTCGGTGCAATCCGGGGCCGGGCTGGCCGCCGCGGCTGTGGCGGGCAGGATCGACCTGCTCCACAGGGACTCCGGCGCCAGGCGGGCGGCCGGCCCGAGCAGGAGCAGCAGGGTCAAAAAGGTCCACCATCGTCGCCAGAGTCCGAGTCGCGGCCCCCGGCGGCCGGCATGGGATCGGTGCTGTGGATGTGTGTGCGTGTGCATGGCGTCTTTCCCTCCAGTGCGCTCGTCTTGCCTTGTGACCACGTTTGCCCATCCGCGTTCAGCGTCACGGGCGGATGGGCTCACTCTAGCCACCCGGCCGTAACGAGAACGTGACGAGCGCTCTGTGGGCGTCTGTGTGGGTCAAAGGCTGGCGTTGGGGAGGGAGATTGACGAGGGAAAGGGTTCTGCTGAAACTGTATCCGCTGGTTGCGCTGCGCTTGCGGCGACCCAACCAGCGGATACAGTTTCAGCAGAACCCTTTCCCTCGTCAATCTCCCTCCCCAACGTCAGCCCTTGACCCACACAGACGCCCACAGAGCGCTCGTCACGTTCTCGTTACGGCCGGGCGGCTAGAGTGAG
>WGCB01000632.1 GCA_015494005.1 Caldilineaceae bacterium | reverse complement strand
CAACAACACGTTTCACCACAGAGAATTTCATCGCAGACATCAAGGAGCTTTTCCATGAATTTCCTGCGCTTCCTCTTCGGCACCCTCCTCCTGGCGGCTCTGGCCGGGGCTGGCTACCTGGGCTACCAGGAATACCTGGCCCCGGTGACCCCCACCCCCACGCCCGTGCTGGAGGCCCCGGGCCCGGCCCTGGTCACCGCGGAGGGGCGAGTGGTCCCCAACCAGCACGTCACCCTGGCTTTCCCCCTGGCTGGACCCGTGGCTCACGTCTGGGTGGAGGAAGGGGACTGGGTCCAGGAAGGGGATGTGCTGGTGGAGCTGGACGTCCCGGAGCTGGTGGCCCAGGTGGAGCAGGCCCAGGCCGCGCTGGAGGTGGCCCAGATCCAGCGGGACCTCCTGCCCAAGCGGGCCTCGGACGAGGAGCAGCGCATGGCGGAGGCCCGGGTGGAGCAGGCCCAAGCCGCCCTGGACGCGGCCCTGGCCACCCTGGAGAAGGCCAGCCTGGTGGCTCCCTTCGATGGCACGGTGACGGAGGTGCTCGTCCAGGAAGGCGAGGTGGCCCCGCCCCTGACCCCGGTGGTGGTCCTGGCGGACACCAGCCAGTGGAAGGTGGAGACCCTGGACCTGCGGGAAGAGGACGTGGTCAAGCTGCGGGAAGGGCAGCCGACCACGGTCAAGGTGGCGGCCCTGCCGGACCTGGTGCTGGTGGGCCGGATCAGCCAGATCGCCCGCAGCGCCTCCAGCCACCGGGGCAACGTCACCTACACCATCACCGTGGACCTGCTCACCCAGGAGGTGGAGGAGCTGAGCTGGGGCATGACCGCCTTCGTGGAGGCCGATCCGGAGCAGGCCCAGGTGCTCATCCCGCCGGTGACGCCGGAGCCCACGCCCACGCCGACCGAGACGCCCACCCCCACGCCGGACCCGGAGCAGGCCGACGCCTCCGTGACGGCCACGCCCATGCCCGCGGTGGTCCACGTGGTGGAGCGGGGGGAGAACCTCTCCCAGATCGCCGAGAAGTACGGCACCACCATGTCCGCCATCCGGGAGGAGAACAACCTGCGGGGGACCATCCTCTATCCCGGGCAGAAGCTGACCATCCCGGTGACGCCCACGCCCCAGGCCGGGGATTGAGGGCGAGCAGGCCGTCGACAAGCGCGGGGAGGCAGTCCGCGGACGAGCAGAGGGCATAGCGCGGTGAGCGAAGCCTCAACGGCGCCTGCCCCATGGTCCGCCGTCCGGGGAGGGTGGCCGAGCTCCCCGCTCCCCGCGCCCTCCACGCTTTGCCAGGGGATGCGCCTTTTGCTACAATGCCAGGCAGGGCAGTCGGTCGTGAATCCCCAGCCCGGACGGCAGGACAAGTGGACGGCATCATGGATCTGGACTTCTGGCGTGACATCTCCATCATCTGGCTGGCCCTCCAGCTCTTTGTGATCCTGATCCTCCCCCTGGCTGCCACCTACTTCGCCGTCCGAGGCATGAACATCGCCCTGCGCAAGCTGCCGCCCCTCTTCCACACCGCCCAGGAATACAGCCACAAAGCCCGCTCCACCACCGAGTCGGTGGCGGAAAAGGTCGTGGAGCCCGTCATTGAAGTCAACAAGCGGGCCACTGCGGCGGAGGTGGCCTTGCGTCGCCTGTTCCAGGATCGAAAGCAGAGCACCCACTCCAGAGAGGAACGTGTATGAGCAGCAAGACTCGCTCCCTGTTGATCGGCGCCATCGCCGGAGCCATCCTGGGCGCCGCCTTTGCCTGGGTGGCCAGCAACGCCACGGACGAAGAGGGCTCCGGCGGGGCGGTGGAAAAGCTAGGGCCATCCGACTACTTCCAGCTGGGGATCGGCATTTTGTCCCTGGCGCGCCAGTTCGGATCCATGCTTCAAAGAGGATAGAATCCCGGCCACGGACGCGCCGGGGTGTCATCGAAGACGATATTCATGGAAGAGTTCATTGAAAACCGTTCGACGGAATGAAAAGGAGCACGACAATGTCAGCGAAACTTGGCAGTGCGGAGCGTCCCCTGCGGGTGGCCATCGTCGGCGCTGGCCCCTCCGGCTTCTACGCGGCCGGCGCCCTGCTACAGCAGAAGGACTACCACGTCTCCATCGACATCTTCGACCGGCTGCCCGCCCCCTTCGGCCTGGTCCGCTACGGGGTGGCGCCGGATCACCAGAAGATCAAGTCGGTGACCCGCCTCTACGAGCGCACGGTCCAGGACCCGCGGGTGCGCTACTTCGGCAACGTGGAGATCGGCAAGGATCTGACCCACGAGGACCTGCGCCGCTACTACGACCAGGTGGTCTACGCGGTGGGCGCCCTCTCGGACCGCAAGCTGGGCATCCCCGGGGAGGACCTGGACGGCGTCTTCTCCGCCACGGAGTTCGTGGCCTGGTACAACGGCCACCCGGACTTCGCCGACCGGGACTTTGACCTCTCCCGGGAGAACGTGGCGGTCATCGGCGTGGGCAACGTGGCCATGGACGTGGCCCGCATCCTGGCTAAGTCGCCGGAGGAGCTGGCCGAGACGGACATCGCTGACTACGCCCTGGAGAAGCTGCGCCAGAGCAAGGTCAAGAACATCCACATCATCGCCCGCCGGGGGCCGGTCCAGGCCAAGTTCACCAACCCGGAGATCAAGGAGCTGGGCGAGCTGGAGCTGGCCGACGTCATCGTGGATCCCAAGGACCTGGAGCTGGATCCCTACAGCCAGAAAGAGCTGGAGCAGAATCGAGCCGCGGCCAAGAACCTGGAGATCCTGCGCAAGTACGCGGAGCAGGGCCCTACGGGCAAACCGCGACGCATCATCTTCCACTTCCTGCGCTCCCCCCGGGAGTTCATCGGCAAGGACGGGCGCGTGGTGGCCATCAAGCTGGAGAAGAACGAGCTGCGCCCCACGGAAAGCGGCTACCTCCAGTCCTACGGCACGGGCGAATTCGAGACCCTGCCCGTGGAGCTGGTCTTCCGCTCCATCGGCTACCGGGGCCTGCCCATTCCCGGCGTCCCCTTCGACGAGCGCCGGGGGGTGATCCCCAACAAGCAGGGCCGGGTCATCGATCCGGAGACAGGCGAGCCCATCCTGGGCGAGTACGTGGTGGGCTGGATCAAGCGAGGGCCCACGGGCATCATCGGCACCAACAAGCCCGACGCCGTGGAGACGGTGAAGGCCATGCTGGAGGACGTGCCCAAGCTACGTCCTGTGGCCGACGTCTACGCCGATCCCCAGGCCATCGTCAAACTGTTGCGGGAGCGAGGCGTCCAGTACGTCACCTTCGAGGACTGGAAGCTCCTGGACCAGCTGGAACAGGAGCGGGGCAAGGCCCAGGGACGCCCCCGGGTCAAGTTCACCAGCGTGGAGGAGATGCTGGAAGCCATCCGAGCCCATCGGGAGCCTACGCCGGTCAGCTGACCGAGATCGCCTGTTAGCAGAAAACCAGGGCGGCCAGGTGTGCGCACACCTGGCCGCCCTTTCGCGTACCGCCCTCGGCGCGAAAAAGCGGGAGCGACGCTGTGGTCACTCCCGCTTTCGTTTCTCCGATGGGTTTGGCCCAGCGAATTTAAACTGCGGTCAATTTGAAAGCGAAAGTTTTCCCGGCTCTCGCCGGATGCGCCATCCGGCGGGTCACGGAACCCGCCTAGCGCCTCCAAAACTGCCAGTTCCAATTTGACTTGAGTTTAGCCCGGTGAATTTAGCCCGGGGGCTTTGGCCCAGTGGACAAGAACCTGGCGCACTGGCGCCAAGCTGGCAGCTCCCTCGACTACGTTTTCTCCTCCTCGCCCGCCTCGGAGCTCTCCTCGAAGGCCTCGCTCTCCGGGCCATGGTCCTCTGACCTGTCCGGGCGCAGGAGGGCGTCCATCTCCTGAGTCTCGTCCTCGTGGATGCCCGGGTCCGCCTCCTGGGGCGGGTTGGCCGCTGCCGCCAGGAACTCCTCCGGGACAGCCTCGCCACCGTTCAGGGGCGAGTCCAAGGGATCGGCCCCATCCCCGTCC
>WGCB01000631.1 GCA_015494005.1 Caldilineaceae bacterium | reverse complement strand
GATCTACAGTACGCGCTGGGCTTCCTGGTCGCTTTCGGCAAGGAGTTCGGGCGGTCCCTGCGCCGGTAGCCCCAGGACGGCGGGCGTAGGAGGCCGGCCCGGATCCCAGGCGGATCCCCCGCCGATTGTTAACCATTCAGCATTTCGGATGCGACATCTCACACCTTATCGAGCGTTCCATACCCCATCGAGAGAAGGAGGAACCCCATGCAAGATCACTATCAAGTGATGGTCGTAGGCGGAGGCACCGGCGGCATCTCTGTGGCTGCCCGGCTGCGCAACGAGCCCAATCCCCCGGAAGTGGCCATCATCGAGCCGTCGGAGAAGCACTACTACCAGCCCATCTGGACCCTGGTGGGCGGCGGCGTCTTCCCCAAGGAGGTCTCGGAGCGGGACGAGGCGGATTTCATCCCGGAGGGGGCCACCTGGATCCAGGACGCGGTGGAGAGCTTTGATCCCAAGAACAACCGGGTGACCACCAAGGACGGCCGGGAGATCGGCTACGACTACCTGGTGGTGGCCGCAGGCATCCAGATCGACTGGGACGCCATCCCGGGCCTGGCCCAGGCCGTGGGCAAGCCGGACACGGGCGTCTGCAGCAACTACAGCTACAGGACCGTGGAGTCTACCTGGCAGAACCTCCAGGCCTTCAAGGGGGGCACGGCCATCTTTACCCAGCCCAACACGCCCATCAAGTGCGGCGGCGCGCCCCAGAAGATCATGTACCTGTCCGATGACCACTTCCGCCGCAGCGGTGTACGGGACAAGACCAACGTGATCTTCGCCTCGGCCTCGGGCGGCATCTTCTCCGTGCCCAAGTACGCCAACGCCCTGAACCGGGTCATCGCCCGCCGGGGCATCGAGACCCGCTACCAGCACAATCTGGTGGAGCTCCACCCCAGCAACCGCCAGGCCGTCTTCGAGCGGCTGGACACGGGCGAGCGGGTGACCCTGGACTACGACATGATCCACGTGACGCCGCCCCAGAGCGCGCCGGACTTCATCAAGCAGAGCCCCCTGGCCGACGAGGGCGGCTGGGTGGACGTGAACAAACACACCCTGCAGCACAACCGCTTCCCCAACGTCTTCGCCCTGGGGGACGCCAGCAACCTGCCCACGTCCAAGACCGGAGCGGCCATCCGCAAGCAGGCCCCCGTCCTGGCCACCAACCTCATGGCCGCCATCAACGGCGTGCCCATGCCGGCCAGCTACGACGGCTACACCTCCTGCCCCCTGGTCACCGGCTACGGGCGGCTGATCCTGGCCGAGTTCGACTACGACGGCAACCCGAAGGAGTCCTTCCCCTTCGACCAGTCCCGAGAGCGCTACAGCATGTACGTCCTGAAAGCCTACGGCCTGCCGGAAATGTACTGGCACGGCATGCTGCGGGGCCGCATGTAGAACCGGGCCCGGCCAGGGACCCAGGCGCCAAGCCCTGTCCAGGGTCCCTGGCCGGCTCGCTGTTTCGATCCAGGGGGCAAGCCCCCGGCTATTTCCAACGGAGGTCATCCATGTGGTTTGAACCAGTCATCCGGCGAGAGACGGGCTGCGCTGCCTACATGATCGGGGCCGCGGACACCGGCGAGTGCGCGGTCTTCGATCCCCTGTGGGATCCCCAGCCCTACCTGGACATCGCCAAGAAGCAGAAATCCACCATTCGCTACGTCATCGACTCCCACAGCCACGCGGACCACGTCTCCGGCGCCCGGCGCCTGGCCGCGCTCACCGGCGCGGAGCTCATCATCCCCGAGCTGGCCGACATCACCTACGAGGCCACCCGGGTGAAACACGGGGACAAGCTGCGCATGGGCGAGGTGGGCATGGAGATCGTCCACGTGCCCGGCCACCGGCCCGAGCAGATCAACCTGCTGGTGACGGACTTCAGCCGGGGAGATGAGCCCTGGTTCATCCTCACCGCGGACTTCGTCCTGGTGGGGGACGTGGCTCGCCCGGACCTGGCCCAGGCCGGGCAGGAGGGTGCGCCGGTCATCTTCAACGTGGCCATCCCCCGCTTCATGCAGCTGCCGGACCACGTGGAGGTCTTCCCTGGCCATCTGGCCGGCTCCACCTGAGGCCGGGTCAAGAGTGACAAGTTTGTCACCACAGTAGGGTACGAGAAGCGCTACAACCCCTCCCTCCAGTTCGACGACGTGGAGGCCTTCACCCGCTACATGCAGGAGGAGCAGCCGGTGAAGCCGGCCAACATCCTCAACATCGTGGCCACCAACCAGGGCAAGCGCCCCCTGACCATGGAGACGCCGGTAGCCGACCCCCTCTCCCCGGAGCAGGTGAAAGAGCTCCTGGACCAGGGCCACATCGTGGTGGACGCCCGCTCCGAGGCGGCCTTCGGCGCGGAGCACATCCCCGGCGCCTTCAACGTCCAGCTCTCCAGCCCGGAGTTCGAGCAGCGGGTGGGCTGGGTCACCCCCCTGGACGTGCCCATCGTGCTGGTCACGGAGACGCCGGAGGAGGCCCAGCGGGCCATCTACAACATGGCCTTCATCGCCCTGGACTCCCGGGTGGTGGGCTACCTGGACGGGGGCATGGACGCCTGGGTCCAGGCTGGCTACCCGGTGATGGAGCTGGCCCAGATGGACGTCCACACCCTGCACCACCGCCTCTCCACCAACGGCCTGAAGGTCCTGGATGTGCGGGACACGTCCGAGTGGGACGATGGGCACATCGAAGGGGCCTACTACATGAGCTTCAAGGAGATGCCGGCCCGGCTGGACGAGCTGGCCCTGACGCCCGAGGACTCCATCGCCCTGGTCTGCGCCACGGGCAAGCGCTCCAGCACCGCGGGCAGCTTCCTGCAGCGCCACGGTTACCGCAAGCTCTACAACGTGATCGGCGGCATGACTGCCTGGGCCAACGCCCACTACCCCATGGTGGACGTGACCGGCTGCGTCATCCAGCGCTGATAGGACCCAGGCGTTGAACGAAACCGAGGCGGAAACCGTGTGGAATCGATCCCCCGGAGAGGGGCCCGGCGAGCAACGAGGCTGGCTGGCCCCTCTCTCATCGCGTGAGCGGGCCCTGGCCCGGAGCCGCACCTATCAGCTGCTGAGCCGCCTGGTCCTGGAGGGCGTCACCCAGGAGGTGCTGCCGGTCCTCCAGGCCCTGCCCGAGCTGGCCGAAAGCCTGCCCCACCCCCTGGATCAGGAGCGGATGGCCGCGGCCCATCACCGGCTGTGGCAGTTCAACGTGTTCCCGTTCCAGGGCATCTTCCTGGGGACGGAGAACCTGCTGGGCGGCCCGGTGACAGAGGCGGTCCTGCACAGCTACGCCCGCAGCGGCTTCCAGCCGGAGCTGGCCAGCCAGAGCGGAGATCACCTGGGACTGGAGCTGGCGTTCCTGGCCTTCCTGGCCGGCGCGGAGGCGGACGCCTGGGAGGACGACCGGCCCGGGATCGCCCGCACCATCCGGGAGCGCCAGTGTCAGTTCCTGGACGAGCACCTGCTCCCCTGGCTGCCGGCCCTGAGCCAGGCAGTCCGCCAGCAATTCGCCTCGCCCCTGCACCCGCCCGAGGAGCCGGAAACCCCTCGGGAGCCGCGCCTCTTCGTCCTGGTGGCCGAGCTGGCCCTGGAGCTGGCCCTGACCCACCGGCAGGAGCTGGCGGACGAGGATCTCCTGGTCCCGGCGCCGTCCCTGAGCCTGCCGGCCCTGCCGGATCTCCTGGCCGAGGAGAGCACCGGCCTGAAGGAGATCGCCGCTCACCTCCTGGTCCCGGCCTACAGCGGTTTCTTCCTGAGCCGGGACGACATCGGCCGCCTGGCCCAGCGCCACCATCTGCCCCGGGGCTTCGGCGAGCGGCAGACCATGCTCACCAACCTGCTCCAGGCCGCCGCCCGCTTCGACAGCCTGGCCGGGGTGCTGAGCTCCCTGGAGGCGCTGGTGGGCGAGTGGCAGCGCCTCTACCGCACGGCTCCTGTGGCGGATCACCCCTTCATGCGCCCCATCGCCCAGGCCTGGGAAGAGCGGCTCCAGGCCACGGCGAGGATCCTGGCGGCCATGAGGGCAGGGTTGGGCGATTAGCGATTCGACCGAAGACCAGCCAACTTCCAACTCCCAACTCCCAACTTCCAGCTTCCCCCTTCCCAGATCCTGGAGGTCTCCATGCCCCTCTGGTTGAGTCGAGATGACGTGGCCCGCCTCCTGCCCATGGACGAGGCCATCGCCGCCATGGAAGAGGCCTACGCCCTCCTGGCCCAGGGGGAGGCGGTGCAGCCCCTGCGCATCAACATGGCCACGCCGGACGGTTCCGGCAGCCTGCTGGCCATGCCCGCCTACCTGGGCGGCTCGGTCCAGCGCATGGGCACGAAACTGGTCACCCTCTTCGGGGCCAACCCGGCCCAGCGGGGCCTGCCGGCCATCCAGGGCTGCTTCGCCCTCTTCCACGGGGAGGACGGCCGGCTGCTGGCCATGATGGACGCGGCTCACCTGACGGCCATGCGCACAGGCGCGGCCAGCGGCGTGGCCACCAAGCACCTGGCCCGGCCCGACGCCAGAGTGGTCACCCTCTTCGGGGCCGGGGCCCAGGCCGAGACCCAGCTCCAGGCTGTCTGCGCGGTGCGACCGGTGGAGCGGGTCCTGGTGGTGGCCCGCCGCCCGGAGAGTGCGGCCCGCTTTGCCCAGAGGATGGGCCAGGTGCTGGGCATCCCGGTAGAACCGGTCCGAGAGCCGGTCCAGGACGTGGCTCAGGCGGTGGCCGCGGCGGACATCCTGATCACCGCCACCAGCGCCCACCAGCCCTTGTTTGACGGGGCCTGGCTGCGGCCCGGCGTCCACATCAACAGCATCGGCGCCCACACGCCGGACGCCCGGGAGCTGGACGACGCCACCATCCGCCGGGCCACCATCGTGACGGACCTCACCTCCGCCTGCCTGTCCGAGACGGGCGACCTGGTCCAGCCCATCCAGGCCGGGCTGCTGACGCCGGAACAGATCCACGGGGAGATCGGGGAGATCGTCCTGAGACGCAAGCCTGGACGGACCTCCTCGGAGGAGATCACCCTCTTCAAGTCGGTGGGACTGGCCGTGCAGGACGTGGCCGCGGGCCATCGGGTCTATCAGCGGGCCCGGGCCGAGGGGGTGGGGCTGGAGGTGGCCCTGGATTGAGGGTTCAGGGCTGAGAAGGCTCCTGCTGGGAGGGCTCCTGCGGGGGCGGATGGTGGGGCGGCAGCAGCTTCTGGACCGCCTCCACCACCATGCGCACGGTCACCGGTCGGACCAGGAAGGCGTCCACCTGGTCTCGCACCGCCTCGTAGGCTGGCCGCTGGAACGCGGTGGTCAGCAGGATGATGGGGACGTCGGGCAGGAGCTCCCGCAGGTAGCGCACCTGCTCCGGGGACATGTCCGGGTCGTCCTTGCTGTCCACCAGCACCAGCGGCGGGTCCACCCGACCCTGAAGCAGGACTTTCAGCCCCCACTTAAAGCGGGGTAGGGCCATCACCTCGTAGCCCAGCTCTTTGAGGGTGACCAGGACCGTGGCCCGGGTCTGCCAGTCCGCGGAGAGGAGGAGCAGACGGCGGTGGGCGTCCTGAGTGGCGTGGGATTTCGGGCTCGGTGTCCGGTCTTCCTGAGGCATGGCGACCTCCATAAGCAGCAGATTGGTCCCCGGGGCAGCCGGGGGCCTGTTTTTTGAGCTCAACGGATCCCGCCACCCGGCCTCACCTGGCTCAGGGGCAACACCGGGGAACGGTCCGAGGTCCAGGGCGCGTAGGGGGCATGGATCATCAGGGCCAACGAGAGCAGGACCGTGTCGTAGTTCACCCGCCAGCCGGCGAAGTCCTGCCAGGCCTGCTCCTGGTCCGGCTTCACGGGGATGCCCAGGGTGACAAAACGCTGGTAGACCTCGTCGAACTCCTGGCGGCGGATGCTGATGGGGTCCTGGGGGAAGTGGGG
>WGCB01000630.1 GCA_015494005.1 Caldilineaceae bacterium | reverse complement strand
CACGGTGGCTGCGCCCAGATCCCCCACACCCTGGAAGAGGGGCGTCCCCGCGGGGATGCCCGTGGCCTCTGCCCCGGCCGGATGCACCTGGCCCAGGGGCGCCCCGGAGGGCCGCAGCATCGGCAGCTTCCCCGGGTCCAGCCCCAGCCGGTCCAGGAGATCCCCGGCCCACTCCCCTTCGAACAGGGCCAGTAGCCCAGTGGTGGAGGCCGTGGTGAGGTCGGTGCTGGCCCGACCGCAGAGCCGCCAGGCCACGTAGTCCTGGGCGCCCAGGAGAATGGTCCGGGCGGCTGCCAGGCGCTCGGGCTGGTGACGGGCCAGCCAGAGCCACTTGGCCAGGAGGCTGGCTGGCCCCTGCTCGTTGCCGGTGATGGCCACCAGCTCCGCCGGATCCACGCGCCGAGCCAGCTCCTGGGCCTCTGCCTGGGCCCGCTGGTCGGAGTAGAGGATGGCCCGCCCCAGGGCTCCCTCGGCCCCCAGCAGGATGGCGTCCTGCATCTGGCCGCTCAGGATCACCCCGGCCAGGGACGCGCTGGCCCCTGGCTGGGCGCTCCAGAGCTGGTCCAGGGCCTGGCAGGTGGCCCGCCACCAATCCTCCGGCTCCTGCTCCACCACGTTTCCTTCCCCGGTGAAGAGGGGATAGTCCGCGTATCCGCTGGCCAGGACGGCGCCGTCTCGGCCCACCAGGGCGGCCTTCGCTCCGGTGGTGCCGATATCCACGGCTAGGATGTGCATGGGGACTCCGTCACTCCTGGGTGATGAGCTTGCCCGGGATGGTGACCAGGTCGGTCTCCGGTGGGTTTCCGGCCAGGTAGTCGGCGATGATGGCCACCAGCTCCTTGGCCATGCCGTCGAAGTCCTGCTCGATGGTGGCGATGAAGGGGCCGCCCTTGGCGATCTCTGCCTTGGCGAAGTCCGTGCCGTCGATCCCCACCACCTTGATCTCGTCCCGGCCCGCGGCCTCGATGGCCTGGACCGCGCCCAGCGCGGGCTCGTCCCAGCCGGCCCAGATGCCCGCGATGGAGCCCTTCTCCGGGTAGGCGGTGAGGAGGTCCTGGGTGAGGCTGCGGGCGAAGTCCACCGGGCCGGGCACCTCGATGTGCTTCTTCTCGATCACCGTGATGCCGTCGTACTTGGCGAACTCCTCTGCGGCCGCCTCGGCCCGGGCCCGCACCCCCGGATGAGGGTCGTGGGTGAACATGATCACGTTGCCTTCACCGCCCAGAGCCTCGGCCAGGTAGCGAGCCGTCTCCCGGCCCAGCTGGCCGTTGTCCGAGGTGATGTTCAGGACCACGCCCGGGCCTGTGCCGGCGTCCAGGCCGAAGACGGGGATGCCCGCGGCCTTGGCCGACTCCAGCCCCTTGGTCATCTGGGCCGGGTCGCCCATGCCCAGGACGATGGCGTCCACCTGCTGGGTCACCGCGTCCTCGATGCGGCTGACCAGCTCGTTGAAATCCGCGTTGGTGTCGGTGACGGTGACGTTCCAGCCCTGCTCCTGGCCGTAGGCCACGAAGCGGTCGATGACGAACTTGGTGGTGGCGTTGGCCATGTAGGGGGTGACCACCGCCACGGTGATGGTGTCGCCCCCGCTGCTGCCCTCAGCGCCCTGGCCGGCCACAGGCGGAGGCGGCGCGGCACAGGCGCTCAGGGCCAGGGCGGCGATCAGGACCAGGATCCACAGGTGGGTTTGGATGCGTTTCATTGGATTTCCCCTTTCTGCACTGCTGATGAAGAGTTCGACACAACCGATCGGGACGAGGTGGCACCGACAAAGTCATCACAGACAGCGCCTTCATCGCTCCCGGCGAGAGAGGCCCGAGACCAGCACCGCCAGGATGATGATGACGCCGGTGAGGACGCTCTGGATGTAGGAGTTGACCCGGAGGATGTTCAGCCCGTTGTTCATCACCCCCAGGAGCAAGACGCCGAAGAGGGTGCCAGGCACGTGGGCCTCCCCTTCCCGGAACATGGTCATCCCCAGGAAGACTGCGGCGATGGAGGTGAGCATCAACGGCTCCCCTGCGGTGGGGTGGGCGGAGAAGAGACGGCTGGTGAGCACGATGCCGGCCAGGGCCGCGCCCAGCCCGGAGTAGACGAAGGCCAGGAGCCGCAGACGCCGCACGTTGATCCCGGCCAGGAAAGAGGCCTCGGGGTTGCCTCCCACCGCGTAGAGACGGCGGCCCAGCGTGGTCTGCTCCATGAGGAACCAGGTGATGCCCAGCACAGCCAGCATGATCCAGACCGAGTTGGGCACAGGGCCGGTCATACCCTGGCCGATGGGGCGAAAGGACTCGTCCATGCCCGAGAAGAGGGTGGCGCCGTCGGTGTACCAGAGGGCCAGGCCCCGGAAGGCGGTCATGGTGGCCAGGGTGGCCACGAAGGCCGAGAGCCCGGCGTAGGCCACCAGGAAGCCGTTCAGCAGACCGGCCAGGGCGCCCACTCCCAGGGCCACGCCGATGCTGGGCCAGAGACCCAGGCCCCGGATGAGCATGTCCGCCACCACCACGCCGCAGAGACTGGCCAGGGTGCCCACGGAGAGGTCAAAATCCCCCACCACCATCACCACGGTCATGGTGGTGGCCACGATGGCGAGGATGGCCACCTGCTCGGTGATGTTGCGCAGGTTGTTGACGCTCAAGAAGATGCCTGGCCGCAGCAGGGAGAAGACGACCAGCATAGCCAGGAGCCCCAGGAAGGTGCCGTAGGAGCGGAGCCACTGGCTGGCAGATCGACGTGGAGTCGGGCCGGGGGCATCCGAGGGCTGGGACAAGGTGGGTTCGGTGTCGGTCTGGCTGGTCATGGGTGGACAGCTAGGCAAGTGGGTGATTGGGCAAGTGGATGATTCTGGCCTGAGCGGGGGAGCGTTCGCCCTGCAGGGCTCTTCGACTGCGGCAGCCAGGGTCCGACAGGGCGATTTTCCGCGAGCACGCGCTCGCCTACGCGCGCACCCCGTAGCACAGCCGCAGCACGCGCTCCTGATCCACCTGGGCCGCGTCCACCAGGGCCACCTGCCGCCCTTCGTGGAGCACCAGCAGCCGATCCGCCAGGCCCAGGAGCTCGGGCAGCTCCGACGAGACCAGCAGGATGGCCACCCCCTGGGCCGTCAGCTCCCGGATGATCCGGTAGAGCTCCTGCTTGGCCCCCACGTCGATGCCCCGGGTGGGTTCGTCCAGCAGCAGGATGCGGGTCTCTCCGGCCAGGCAGCGGGCGAAGACCACCTTCTGCTGGTTGCCGCCGGAGAGCTGGTAGACCCGCTGCTCCAGGCTGGTGGCCTTCATGCCCAGGGCCTGGCCCAGCCGCCGGGCCTCGGCCAGCTCTCGCCGCCGATGGAGCAGGAAGCCGCCCCGAGCAAAGCGGGCCAGATGGGTCAGGGTGATGTTCTCGAAGATGGGTCGGGACAGGATCAGCCCCTGGCTGCGTCTCTCCTCCGGCACCAACGCGATGCCGAGACGGAAGGCCTCCTGGGGCGAACGGGGGCGTGCGGGCACAAGTGTGCCATCTTC
>WGCB01000629.1 GCA_015494005.1 Caldilineaceae bacterium | reverse complement strand
GTGGGGAGAGGGAGCGGAGACGTCTCCCTTTGCCCGTCGGATTGGGCCTGGAGGATCAGTAGGCGTTGTGGTTGTGGCCGAAGAGGGTCTGGAGCACGGTGCGGATGAGGATCTTGATGTCCAGGGCCAGGGACCAGTTCTCGATGTACCAGAGGTCGTACTTGGTGCGCTCGTCGATGGAGGTGTCCCCCCGCAGGCCGTTGACCTGGGCCCAGCCGGTCATGCCGGCCTTCTCCCGGTGGCGGTCCATGTAGCGAGGGATGCGCTGGCGGAACTGCTCCACGTAGACGGGGCGCTCCGGCCGAGGGCCCACCAGGCTCATGTCCCCCAGGAGGACGTTGATCAGCTGGGGCAGCTCGTCGATGTTGAAGCGGCGCATGAATCGGCCCAGCTTGGTGCGCCGGGGATCGTCCTCGGTGGTCCAGCCTGGGCCCTCCTTCTCCGCGTCCTGGTGCATGGAGCGGAACTTGAGCATCTTGAAGGGCTTGGCATCCAGCCCCATGCGCTCCTGGGCATAGAAGACCGGGCCGGGGCTGTCCAGCTTGATGAGGATGGCCATGAGGAGCATGAAGGGGCTGAGCAGGATCAGGCCGATGCCGCTGAGGAGGATGTCCATGCCCCGCTTCAGGGTGAGCCGCCAGCCCTGCAGGGCCACGTCCCGGATGGTGAGGAGGGGCAGGCCGCCCAGGTCGCCGATGGTCACCTCGCTGGCCATGATCTGGAAGACGTCCGGGAAGACCCGGATGCCCACCTTTTCCCGCTCGCAGAGGCTGATGATGCCCACGATCTCCTGGTGGCTGCTCTCGGGCAGGCCGATGATCACCTCGTCCACCCCGTAGCGCTCGATGATCTGGGGGATGTCCGCGGTGCTGCCCAGGACCGGCACCCCCAGGATGGAGGAGCGGGCCCGGCCGTTGTTGTCGATGACCCCCACCACCTGGAAACCCAGCTTGGGGTTCTGCAGGATCTTCTGCAGGATCATCCGGCCCACCCGGCCCGTCCCCACCAGGAGCACCCGGTCGTCACCGATGCCCCGGGCCTGGGCCGTCCACTGGACCTGAGCATGGAGCAGCCGCCCCACGGTGAGGATGCCGACGTTCAGGGCCCAGGCGTAGGCCACGAACATGCGGTGGTAGGTGAAGTCCCGCAGGAAGAGGCTCACCAGGCCCACGGTCAGGAGGGTGGCCAGGGTGGTCAGGCTGACGATGCGGTAGATCTCGTCCAGATGGGCGATGGGGCGGCGGCGCTGGTACATGCGCTGGGTGAAGAAGATGCCCAGGAGCAGGGCCGCCTGGATGGCGGGCAGGGGCCAGAACTCCCAGAAGGAGCCGATGATCACGTCCGGGTCCAGGCGCAGGAGGGCATAGGCCGCGTAGAAGGCCAGCCAGACGCTGCCCAGGTCGATGGCCACCAGCGCGAGCATGAAGAGGAGCTGGGGCCGTTTTAGGATCCCCGGCCGCTGGGTGCGGCGCACCTGGAAGGTGTCCGCGGCGGGGGGGAGGCTCGAGGCCATCACTTGGTCTTTTTGAAGCTGCACGATGCTTGAACCCTGGTGCTCTGCGAAGGTCACGTTGAACGGCGTCTCTGGGTGCATCTCCAGGCGCATCTCAGGGCCGGGCCCGGGGATCGTCCCAAGGCCCGGCCTGGCTTTCGATCAGGTGGAGAGGGGCTGGCGGTCGGCCCGTTGCTCGTCCTGGGGCAGGGTTCGCAGCCGCCAGAGCCGGGCGGCGATGTCCACGCCTCCCCTGAGCCCGATGCCGGCCAGGATGAGCTTGTCCAGGAGCCAGGGCGTCCTGGCCCGGTAGTGCTTGCGATAGAAGATCCACATGGCCTCGTAGAAGGCGATCCGGGCTTTGCCGCTGCGCTTGCTGGCCGCCTCCTTCACGTGCAGGACCTCCACCTGGCCGTTGTACCAGACCTCCCAGCCCGCGTCCTTGATCCGCTTGGCCCAGTCCAGGTCCTCCCCGTACATGAAGTACTCCTCATCCAGGAGCCCCGCGTCCCGGATGGCCTCCCGGCGCACCTGCATGTAGGCCCCCACCACCGAATCCACCGGGTGCACCCCGTCCTCGGGCAGGAACTCCAGGTTGTAGGCGTTGAAGCGGGGGCTGCGGGGGAAGAGGCGGCTCAGCCCCACCATGCGGTAGAAGCTCACCGCAGGGGTGGGGAAGCTGCGACGGCAGGCCCGGTCCAGGCTGCCATCAGGCCGGCGCAGGCGCGGACCGGCCACACCCACCTGGGGGCGATCGTCCATGAAGCGGATCATCTCCGCCAGGGCCGTGGGGGGCAACACCGTGTCCGGGTTGAGGAGCAGGGCGTAGCGGGGCGCGGCCTGGGGCTCTTCGGCCAGCCGATGGAAGCCAAACCAGCGCAGGCCCCGGTTGTTCCCCGCGCTGTAGCCCAGGTTCTGTCTCTTATACACATCTT
>WGCB01000628.1 GCA_015494005.1 Caldilineaceae bacterium | reverse complement strand
GTACCGGCTCCGCTCCCAGTAGAAGTCATGGTGGTGGCCCACGGTGGCCAGGTTGGTCTCCGCGATGAGCTCGGTCAGGGCCAGGCCCAGGGGCACGTTCATGGGCAGCGAGAGGGCGTTCTCGGTGATGAGCAGGCTGATCTGGAAGTGCTCCACGAAGTCGTACAGCTTCTCCTTGAGGAAGTCCTTGAGCTGGTTCACGGACCGGGAGGTGCTGGGCGTGCGCCGGTAATCGTCGAAGAGATCGTTGTTGAGGGCCAGGATGGCTGGGTGGTAGAAGTGGGCCTCGGGCACCACGTAGCTCCGCTCCGGCGGCCACTCGGAGGCGCCGGCGAAGAAGAAGCACTCGTGGCCGAACTTGCCCAGGGTGTGCACCCATTTGCGGGTCTCCAAGGAGACGCCGTCGGTACCGGCCAGGCGGGTGGAGACGATGCCGATGCGGCCTTTGTCTGGGGTCATGGAGTCTGCTCCTGGCGAGTGGGCGGGGAGGCTTCCTGGATCTCCGGCTGGGCAGAGGGTTGCCCCAGGACCGGCAGGTTCAGCAGGTCCATGAGCTTGGGCGTCACCGCCTCGTAGGAGAAGTGGTACTTGGCCAGCTCGTAGTTGTACTGGACCGTGCGCCGGCGATGCACCGGGTCCATCATCACCCGGATCACCTGCTCCACCGTCTCGTCTGTGATCGCGCCGTCGATCTCCACCAGTTCGAAGCCCAGGGGAGCGATGTCCGTGACGTAGACGCTGTAGCGGTTGATCAGGGTGGGCAGGCGGAAGTAGAGGGCCTCCAGCAGGGCATTGCCGAAGCCCTCGTAGCGGCTGGGGTAGGTGACGAAGTCGGCGTGGACGTAGGCATCCCACAGGGAGTAGATCTTCTGGAGGCCGTTGTAGCCAGGCCGGGTGCCGAAGCGGGTGGCCGCGAAGATCAGGGGCACCTGGACATCCTGGGCCTTGCGGTTCAGCTCGGCCAGGTAGTCCAGCCCCTCGTCCCCCGCGTGGTGGGTGATGACCAGCACCGGCTCCTTGTCCATGAGCCGGGACGCGTACCGGGGCTCCCGCAGGCGGCGCACCAGCTCGATGGAGATCTCGATGCCCTTGCGCCGGATCACCCGAGTGGGCTGGAGGACGAGAAGATGGTCCATGCTCAGGCCGAACTGGGCCCGCAGATCCCGGTTGAAGGCGTTGATCCCCGGCGCGGCCCGGCTGAAGTCGAAGATGTTGGGCACCACCACGCTCTCCAGCCCCCGGTGCTCCTTCAGGCTCTTCTGGGCCAGGGAGTTGATGACCACGTGGCGGATGGTGGGCAGATCCGGCGGGAAGTAGCGCTCCAGGATGTCCGGGATGCAGTTGGTGAGAAAACGCTCCCGTTCCCAGTAGAAATCATGGTGGTGGGCCACGCAGGGGAAGCGGTGGCGCTCCACGAAGCGGGTGAAGGCCACCCCCAGAGGGATGTTCATGGGGATGGTGATGATGTTCTCGGCGATGAGCAGGTCGATGTCAAAGGCCTGGACAAAGCGCCCCAGGGTGTCGTAGAGGTCCGCGGCCAACTGCTCGATGCGCTCCCGCAGATCCGGCGGCTCCACCACCCCGCTGAAGGCCTGATCGTGGATGCTCTGCACCTCGGGATGGTCGAAGTGCATCTCCGGGATCAACATGCCCCGCAGATCCCGGTCCAGCTGACCGGCCGCGCAGTAGACCTGGTGCCCCAGCTGGGTGAAGATGTTGGCCCATTTGCGGCTCTCCAAGGAGACCCCGTCGGTGCCAGCAAGGCGCATGGAGACAAATCCGATGTTCATCCTTCTTCTCCCAAGGTGGCGGATCTCAAAGTGACAGATGGACGCGTTCCGTCCAACTGACGAGAAGCCAGCCAGGTTTGGGGGTAGCTGGCAGGCCTGGTTCTGGCGCAGATTCTCCCTTAATTATAGCACTTTCCAGGGGAAAAGAGGGGGAAGCAAGGGAAGTCGAACGGCATATGAAAAGACCTGGCAGGTTTCGGAAACCTGCCAGGTCTCGCTCCTGGGCCGCTAGGATTTCACCCGGACCCGAGCGTTGTACAGGATGTAGGGCACGCTGCTCAGCACCCCGGTCACCTGGACGGATTGGCCCACGTAGGCGCTGAAATCGCCCTGGACAGGCTCCCCGGGCGGGCCCGCGCTCAGCAGGTAGTAGCGCCCCTTGGCCACCTGGTAGAGGAAGGCACTCTCCTCCGAAGCCTCCGGCGGCGGGTTGGGAGCGTCCGCCACGATCACGCCGCTGCGGGTCACCTTGCCCTGGTTCTTCTCCACCTTCACCACCCGGGCCTGGGCGATGGTCTCGCCCATCACCTCGCCCTGCACCGTCATCCAGGAGCCCACCAGGTCGGGGTCCACCGGGCCCTCCAGGCGGTAGTGGACCTCCGAGACCGGCTCCAACAGCAGGTCCGGGCTCTCCAAAATGCCGAAAATCTTCCGCGTGGGCACTGGGACACCTCCTCTCTGTTCCTCTGGCTTTCTTCCTCCGGCTCTCTTCTCCTGGCTTCACTCCAGCGTAGCACACAGGCCTGTATTGGCGCTGGTCCGGGCACGCCCAATCTTGAACCACACCCGCCTCACCTGATAGCATATCACACCTGGTCGATGCCCAGGAAAAAATTGGGGTATTTCGTCAACTCTTCCTGCCAGAAGTCGGCCAAATGGCGCGACTATTGCCCGGGTGCGGTGTTCTGATCTGCAAAGGAAGATCCACCTTTCCCGACGACGAAGTCATGCCGGTGGCCGCTGCGTGCATGCCCGGCATGGCTTTTTTCGGCACACCGGCGAGCCCCCTCGCCGCCACACCTATTCTCACAGAAGGACACCAAGATGACCGATTCTATCTCCGCCAATGGCGCCAACGGCACCCCCACCCGGGTGGTGATCACCGGCGTGGGGGCCGTCACCCCTCTGGGCCTCAGCGTGGACGAGACCTGGGCCAACCTGCTGGCCGGTCGTTCCGGCATTGACCACGTGACCAAATTCGACACCAGCGGGCTGCGCACCACCTTCGCCGGGGAGGTGAAGGGCTTCGACCCCAAGAACTACATGGACAAGCGGGAGGCCCGGCGCCTGGACCCCTACATTCAGTTCGCCCTGGCCGCGGCCAAGCAGGCGGTGGAGGATTCCGGCCTGAACCTGGAGGACGAGGACCCCCGGCGCATCGGCGTGATCGTGGCCAGCGGCATCGGCGGCATCCAGTCCCTGCTGGAGGGAACAGACATCGTGCGCACCAAGGGTCTGCGCCGCATCAGCCCCTTCCTCATCCCCAACATGCTGGTGGACAGCGCCGCGGGCAAGCTGGCCATCATCTACGGCCTGCGGGGTCCCAACTTCTCCGTGGTCAACGCCTGCGCCAGCGGAACCGCCGCCTCGGGAGAAGCGTTTGAATTGATACGCCGAGGCGACGCGGACGTGATGCTGGTGGGGGGCGCGGAGGCGGGCCTGGCCCCCATCACCATGGCCGGTTTCGACGTCATGGGCGCCCTGAGCCAGCGCAACGACGATCCGGCCGGGGCCTGCCGCCCCTTCGACGCAGACCGGGACGGCTTCGTCATGAGCGAGGGCAGCGCCATCATGGTCATGGAGACCCTGGAGCACGCCCAGGCCCGAGGCGCGCACATCTACGCGGAGGTCATCGGCTACGGCAACAGCGCGGACGCCTACCACATGGCCGCCCCCCACAAGGAGGGCATCGGCGCCTCCGACGCCATGGAGACGGCCCTGCGCAAGGCCGCGGAGTACGGTGTCCAGCCCACGGACATCGACTACATCAACGCCCACGGCACCGCCACCCAGCTCAACGACCCCGGGGAGACCCTGGCCATCAAGCGGGTCCTGGGGGAGCACGCCTACAACATCCACATCAGCAGCACCAAGAGCATGCTGGGCCATCTCCTGGGGGCCGCGGGCGCCATCGAGGCCATCATCTGCGCCAAGGTGATCCAGGAGGGGATCATCCCCCCCACCATCAACCTGCACAACCCGGACCCGGCCTGCGACCTGAACTACACCCCGCTGGTGGCCCAGAAGGCCGACGTGCGGGTCACCCTGAGCAACAGTTTCGGATTCGGCGGGCACAACGCCTGCCTGATGCTGCGCCGCTACGAGGAGAACCACCAGGAGAACCACCATGAGTAACGGGCAAGAGGGAAACGGGAACCGGGCAGTGAGCCCCAACGGCGCTGCGCCCCAACCGGAGCGCCGCTACGCCCAGATCGTCGGTTGGGGGTGCCACGTCCCAGAGAAGGTGATCACCAACAAGGATCTGGAGCAGATCGTGGACACCAGCGACGAGTGGATCCGCTCCCGGACAGGCATCGAGCAGCGCCACGTGGCCGCGGATCCCAAGGAGACCACCGCCACCCTGGCCATCAAGGCGGCCCGCAAGGCCCTGGAGACCGCGGACGTCTACCCCCGGCACGTGGACCTGATCATCTGCGCCACCAGCTCGCCGGAGCACACCTTCCCGGCCACGGCCAGCATCGTCCAGGACGCGCTGGGTGCGGTGAACGCAGGGGCCTTCGACCTGAGCGCGGCCTGCTCCGGCTTCGTCTACGGCCTGGCTCTGGCCCGGGGGCTCATCCTGGCCGGGGACGCGGAGTATGTCCTGGTCATCGGCGCCGAGACCCTGAGCCGCATCGTGGACTGGACGGACCGCAACACCTGCATCCTCTTCGGGGATGGGGCTGGGGCCGTGCTGGTGGCCGCCAGCAACGTGCCCGGTGGCATCCAGGCCACAGTCCTGGGCAGCGACGGCTCCGGCGCGGACGCGCTGAGCCTGCCCGCGGGGGGCAGCGCCATGCCCGCCAGCCTGGAGACGGTGAGCAACGGCAGCCACTACATCAAGATGGACGGCAAAGCCGTCTTCCGCTTCGCGGTGCGGGTCATGGCCGACGCCACCCGCCGAGTCCTGGAGAAGGCCGGCCTCGCCGTGGATGACGTGGACCTGGTCATCCCCCACCAGGCCAACAAGCGCATCATCCAGAACAGCATCCTGCGTCAGCTGAAGATCCCCGAGGAGAAGGTCTTCATCAACCTGCAGAAGTACGGCAACACCAGCACGGCCAGCATCCCCATCGCCCTCTGCGAGGCCATCGAGGCGGGCAAGGTCAAGCCAGGCCAGAACATCGTCTTCGTGGGCTTCGGTGCGGGGCTGAGCTGGGCGGCGGCGGCCATCCACTGGAGCGTGCCGGTGGAGAAGCGAGAGTACGGCTGGTGGCGCAGCTACCAGCGGCGAGCTAGCTACCAGGCGGCCGCGGCCCGGAGCATGTGGAAACGAGCCCTGCGCCGGGTCTACAGCCAGGTGCTCCCCACCCCGGACGAGGACGAATGGCCGGAGACGAGCCCCGTCAAGGAGCCGGAAGGCAGCGATTGAGGTTCGCCTCGCCAACCTCTGGGCGGATCCGCAGGCAAAAACCAAGGCCACTCCTGGGCGGAGTGGCCTTTTGCATTGCCAGATAGGTTTCGAGCCGGGTTACTTCTTCCGGGCTATTTTGTTCCAGGCTACTTCTTCCAAACATAGACCGCAGCCTCGTCCAGGGGCACCTGGTCGAAGTCGGTCATCTTCTGCTTGGGCGCCGGCTTCAGCCCGGCCCGCTCCGTGATGATCCGGACCAGCTCGCTGTGATAAGGCATGTCCTCCCGCTCGATCACGGTGCTGCCCTCCGGCGTGTAGTAGACGTGGACGACCACGTCCTCCTTCAGGGAGGCGTCGTTCTGCTTCACCTCCACCTCCAGCCGCTGGATGCGAGCCCACTCCCAGACCCGACGCGCCCCCCAGAAACGCAGGGGGTTGTAGAGGACCAGGGCCTCGTCGGTGATCTGGTAGCGCATGGCGATGTCCAGCATGTTGGCGTAGAGCATGAGGACGCCCCAGATGGTGAAGATCCAGGCCATGGCCTCCACGAAGAAGACGTCCGTGAAGCCCATGAAGAAGGCCGAGAGCCCGGCGATGAGCAGGGCCATGCTGCCGGTGATGGAACGTTGGATCCCCTTGAACTCCAGAGGCTCTACCGTCGGTGTCTGGGCCGGCGCCTCCTGGGCGGCCGCTTGAGCGGTCTGGGCCATCACTTCCCCCTTGTGCAAAACGTGGCTGGAGAGTGTCAATGAGGGAACAGTCAGAGGCTTTCACCCCTCCCGGACTGCGTCCCGTGCGTCATCCGATAGTATAGCGGCATTCGGATGACACGACAAATTTTGTGGCCTCACCCCACCAGCAGCCGATAGCCCCGTCCCCGCACGGTGACCAGGAACTGAGGATGGCTGGGATCCGGCTCGATCTTCTGGCGCAGGCGGCTGACCAGTTTCTCGATGCGGGCGTCGTCCACGCTGTCGATGTACTCCTCGCCCCAGACACCGGTGACGATCTGGTACTTGTCCACGATCTTGCCCGAGTTGGCGTAGAGGAGCTGCATGAGCTGGTACTCCAGCCGGGTCAGGGTCTCTACCGCCTGGCCGTCCACCAGGACCGCGCCGCTGTCCGCGTCCAGGACCAGGCGCTGGCTCGGTGCCGGCG
>WGCB01000627.1 GCA_015494005.1 Caldilineaceae bacterium | reverse complement strand
TCCCGGATGTCGTGGCCGTCGATGCGGATGGCGCCCTCGGTCACGTCGAAGAAGCGGGCCAGCAGGCGGATGATCGTGCTCTTCCCCGCGCCCGTCTCCCCCACCAGGGCCACCCGCTCCCCCGGCTCCGCGTGGATGGTCACATCCTGGAGGACCGGCTCCCCGTCCTTGTAGGCAAAGCTCACGTGGTCGAAGTCCACCCGCCCCTGGATGGGAGGCAGCTCGTAGGCGTCGGGCTTGTCCACCAGGTCCGGGGCCGTGTCCAGCAGGCCGAAGATGCGCTCGCTGGCGGCCATGGTGGCCTGGAAGGTGTTGTAGCGCTGGGCCAGCTCCCGGATGGGCTCGAAGAAGCGGTCCACGTAGAGGACAAAGGCCACCAGGGTGCCCGCGGTCAGGGCGTCGCCGATGACCAGCCAGCCCCCCACGCCCACCACCAGGGCCTTGGCCAGGGCCCCCATGAAATCCACCCCAGGGAAGAAGATGGCCGCCAGCCGGGCCGCCTCCACGTTGGCGTCGAAGAAGGAGCGGTTCAGATCGTCGAAGTGCTGGAAGTTGGCCTTCTCCCGCACGAAGCTCTTGGTCACCCGGATGCCGGAGATGGACTCGTTCAGGAAACCGTTGATCAGGGAGAGGCGCTGGCGCGTCGCCCGGTAGGCCTGGCGCACCCGCACCCGCCAGTAGTTGGTGAGCAGGATCATGAGGGGCAGGGTGGCGAAGGCCACCAGGGCCAGCCGCCAGTTCAGCACCAGCATGGCCGCCACGATCCCCACCAGGACGAAGAGGGCCCGGGCCACGCCGGTCACGGACCAGGTGACGAAGTCCTGGAGCACGCCCACGTCGCTGATCAGGCGGCTCATGAGCCGACCCACGCTGTAGTTGCTGTGGAAGTTCAGGGAGAGGCGGTGCAGGTGCCGGAAGAGGTGGCTGCGCACGTCCGCCACGATGCGGGTGCCCACGAAGGCCATCAGGGCGATGCGGGTGCGGTTGGCCGCCCACTCCCCCAGGATCACCCCTAGGAAGAGCAGGCTCCAGAAGCGCAGCTGAGGCAGATCCTGGCCCCGGATGCCCAGGTCGATGGCCTGGCCGATGATCCAGGGGCCGGCCACGCTGAAGAGGGAGGAGACCACCATGAGAACCACCGCCAGGACCATCTTGCCCCGGTAGGGCGCCATGTAGGTGAAGAGCCGGCCCAGGAGCTGGGCGTCGTAGGCCTTGCCCAGGCTGTCCTCCTCGTCCTCGTCGGGGAGCAGCTCCCGGATCTTGGCCTCCCGCAGCATCCGCTCCCGCTCCTCCAGGGTCAGGGAGGGATCCTCCAGCCAGTGCCGGCGGGGGTCGGACGGTGCAGACGAGGCGGTCTGGGTCTTGGGATCGGTGCGGATCTGGCTCATCGGGCCACCTCCTTGGCCATTTCCTCCTGGTCCTTGAGCTGCAGGTCGTAGATGCGCCGGTAGAGTCCGCCCATGTCCAGGAGCTCCTGGTGGCGGCCCCGCTCCACGATGCGGCCGTGGTCCAGCACCAGGATCAGGTCGGCGTTCTTCAGGGTGAGCAGGCGCTGGGCGATGACGAAGGTGGTGCGCCCCTGCATGAGCTCAGCCAGAGCCTGCTGGATCAGGTGCTCGGTCTCCGTGTCCACGCTGCTGGTGGAATCGTCCAGGATGAGGATGCGGGGGTCATAGAGGAGGGCCCGAGCGATGGCGATGCGCTGCTTCTGCCCGCCGCTCAGGGTCACGCCCCGCTCCCCCACCCGGGTGTCGTAGCCCTCGGGGAACTCCATGATGAAGTCGTGGGCCCGGGCGGCCCGAGCCGCGGCCTCGATCTCCTCCTGGCTGGCGTGGGGCCGGCCGTAGGCGATGTTCTCCCGGATGGTGGTGCCGAAGAGGAAGGGGTCCTGGAGGACCAGGCCGGTGTGGCGGCGCAGGCTCTCCAGGCTCACTGTGCGGATGTCGTGGCCGTCGATGAGGATGCGTCCCTCCGTGGGGTCGTAGAAGCGGGGGATCAGGTTGGTGATGGTGGATTTCCCCGACCCGGTAGGGCCGATGAGGGCCACGGTCTGGCCTGGCTCCACCCGGAAGCTCACGTCCTCCAGCACCAGGGGTCCCTCCCCGTAGCGGAAGCTCACGTGCTCGAAGACCACCTCCCCGGCCACGTCCCGGAGGACCAGCGGGTTGGCCACCTCCTCCACCTCGCTGGGGGTGTCGATGATCTCGAAGACCCGGCTGGCGCTGGCCCCGGCGGTGGCGGCCAGGTTCACCAGGAAGCCCAGGCGCTGCACCGGCCCGTTGAGCATGAGCACGTAGGAGATGAGGGCGAAGAGGGAGCCCACGGTCAGCTCCCCGGCCATGGCCCGGGGGCCGCCGAACCAGAGGAGGAGGAAGATGCTGCTGGCCAGGATCAGGGTGAAGGTGGGCCAGTTGTTGGCCCAGACCCGGATCACCGCGTAGCGGCGGCGGAACCACTCCTCGTTCTCCCGCTCGAACTTCTCCAGCTCGTAGGGCTCCCGGGCGAAAGCCTTGACCAGCTGGATGCCGGTCATGCTCTCCTGCATGGTGGTGGAGAGGACGCCCATCTGCTCCTGGATGCGCTTGAACATGGGCCGCACCTTGCCCCCAAAGCGCACCGTGGCCGCCACCAGCACGGTCATGGGGATGAGGGCCAGGAGGGCCAGCCAGGCGTTCTCCAGGAGCATGGCCCCGATCACTCCCACCAGCAGAAGCAGGGTGGCGGTCAGGTCCATGAGGCCGATGCCGATGAAGCGCTCCGTCTCGGTGATGTCGCTGGTGGCCCGGCTCATGAGGTCGCCGGTCTGGGCCTGGTCATGGAAGGCGAAGGGCAGGCGCTGCAGGCTGCGGTAGAAGTCATTGCGCAGATCGTAGGCCACCCGGTGGGTCAGCCAGAGGCCGTAGAAGCGCTGACCGAAGCCGGCCGCGCCCCGAATCAGGGCGATGAGCAGGATCAGCCCGCCGGCCAGGAAGAGGGTGCCGGCCTGGCCGGCCGTCAATCCATGGTCGATGGCGTTCTTGATGATCTGGGGCACGAAGAGGTTGAGGAGGGCGGCGAAGATCACGGAGGTGTAGGCGATGGCCACTTGTCTGCCGTAGGGCCGCAGGTAGCCCAGGAGCCGTCGGTAGACACGGAATCGTCCGCTCATGGGGTTACTCCCTGGGGGGGTGTGGAAAGGGACGCACAGTTCTGGACCGATGCAGGCTGCGAGGTCGGTGCAGGGTTCTGAACCGATACAGTATAGCAAAATCGGAGGGTTTTGTCCACCTCGAAACGCGATTTCAACCGCACGTTTTTTCAACAATTTGGGTGTTGACATTCTGTCAGGGGCTCAGTACAATACCTGCGAAGTTCGGCCTGCATTGGCCTTTGTCCTGGGTCTGGCGAAGTCAAATCCAGCCCCGCTTTGGATTTGCAGTTCCGCCTGATCTTGTGTATTGTACTCTCCACATGGATGGCTGTTCCTGGCCCGCAACACACCAGAGAAACAGCACAGCAAAGCCAGTTTCGCAGAGATGTTAGGCGTGTTGGCTGTGTGCCCCAGACAGACTGGAACGCATCAACCCACTTTCAGCTCTAATACGAGGAGGATTCTCAAATGACCCATGTGATTTTCGAGCTCTGCATCCGGGACGGCGCCTGCATGGAAGTGTGCCCCGTGGAATGCATCGTGCCGGGCTTCCCCGAGGATGAATGGCCCTGGTACTACATCGATCCCGACACCTGCATCGACTGCGGCGCCTGTGTCCCCGAGTGCCCAGTGGACGCCATCCTGCCCGAGGAAGATCTGCCCGAAGAGTACGCCTACGCGGCGGAGCTCAACCGCATGTTCTTCGAGGAGGGCCCGGGCTACTCGGCGCTGGAGATGGCCAAAGAGCAGGAGTAACCCAAACTCAATTTGTGGAGTCACCCCTGCTTCGGCAGGGGTTTTTTTCGTGCAGGGTCTGGGCTGGCCAGGCTTGAGCCAGGCAGCGTGGACCTTAGCGAACAACCAAGGAAGGCGGCATGGCAGAGAACCGTGTGACAAAGGACAAAGCAGCGCAAGCCCCAGACTGGTCCGATGTGAAGAAGGCCCTGGTCATCGTGCCCCACCCGGACGATGCGGAGTTCGCCTTCGGGGGCACGGCCATCCAGATGGCTCGCCAGGGCATTGAGATCACCTACATGATCCTGACCAACGGCGACAAGGGCAACCACAATCCGCTCATCACCCGCAACCAGCTCATCCTCATGCGCAAGGAGGAGCAGCGGGAGGCCGCCGCCCTGTGCGGTGTCCGCCATGTGATCTTCATGGACGAGGAGGACGGCTTCCTGCAGCCCACGCCGGCGCTGCGCAAGCGGGTGGTGCGGGAGATCCGGCGCATCCGGCCCGAGCTGATCATGTGCTTCAACCCGGACCGCTACCTGGTGGGGGACAGCTACATCAACCACCCGGACCACCGCAACGCGGGGCTGGTGGCCCTGGAGGCCATCTTCCCGGCGGCGGACAACCCTATGTTCTACCCGGACCTGATCGACGAGGGGTACCCGCCCCACAAGATCAGCCAGCTCTACGTGGCCGGCCACCCGGAGCCCAACGTGGTCGTGGACATCACCGAGGAAATGGAGACCAAGATCCAGGCCATCCTCTGCCACAAGAGCCAGTTCCCCAACCCGGCGGAGGCCCAGAAGCGCTGGCGGGAACGCTGGGGCGAGGAGCAGCCGGACGGCACGGTCCGCTACTTTGAGCGCTTCAAGGGCATGCGCTTCCGCTAGGGGGAGCCCGGGGCTCCCGGACCAGCCCCAGACCGGGCGAAGTGGAAAAACAAAAGGCTGACGGGTCTGCACCCGCCAGCCTTTTTGGTTCCTGGAAAGTGGCGTGGCAGCTACTGAGCCAGCTGATCGGCCAGGATGTCGTTGGCCTCCTGGTTCAGCTGATCCAGGGTGCTCTGGATGTCCGCGCCGTCGGCGATGGCGGCCATGGCCTCCCGCACCAGGTCACGCACGAAGTCGTAGCCGGGCACCGGGGGCTCGGTCTTGGCGTAGGGCAGCAGACCGAAGGCCTTGGCGTACTGGGGGTTCTCCTCGAAGTAGTCGCTCAGGTTCTCGGCCACGCTCTTGCGCACCGGGAAGTAGTTGCTGGCCTTGACCCAGGTGGCCTGCACATCGGGGCTGGTGAAGTACTTGAGGAAGAGCCAGGCGGCCAGCTCCTTCTCTGGCGTGGTCTTGGGGATGCTGATGCTGGCGCCGTAGAGGTTCATCACCGGGTCCGGGGTCACGTGGGGCAGAGCGTCCACGTTCCAGGCGAAGTTGGCGCCCTCTTCCACCGCGCCCCGGTAGAAGGGCAGGCCAGAGCTGGAGCCCACGGTGAACAGGGTGACGCCGTTGCCGAAGTCGGTCTGATCGCCGTAGCGCTCGGCCACCACCGTGGCGCAGCCGTCGTTGAAGAGGCTCTGGATGAACTCCATGGCCGCGATGGCCTCGGGGCTGTTGTAGGCGTACTGGTTGGCCTCGTAGTCGAAGACATCGCCGCCGAAAGCGAAGGTCCAGCTGGCGAAGCGGGAAGCGTCGATGCTCAGCTCGTAGCCGATGCTACCCTCGGCCGTGGCCTTGCTGAAGGGCTGCTGGGCGGCCTTGCAGGCCATCTCCTTGAACTGATCCGGCGTGGTGGGCGGGCCGTCGTAGCCCAGCTCTGCCAACCACTCCTCGTTGTAGTACATCACCTCCATGGAGCGGTTGGGGGGCCAACCCAGGCGAGCGCCGCCGAAGGTGGGGAAGACGTCGGCCTTGAGGAAGGCGGGGAAGAAGTCGTTGAGCTCATCCTCCGAGAGCCCCCACTTGGGGCTGTTGACCAGGGGGTTCATGTCCACCAGGGCGTCGGCCAGCTGGTAGGTCGCGGCCTGGTTCTGGTAGGCCACCACCAGGTTGGGGGCGTCCGGGGTGTTGAGGACGTTGAGCATCTTGTTGAAGATGTCACCGTAGCCGCCCTGGTACTCGGCGTTCACCGTGATGCCCCACTCGTTGTTGGCGTTGAAGTCCGCCACGATCTGCTGCAGGGCCTCCTCCCGAGCCCGGGAGTGCTGGTGCCAGAAGGTGATCTCCTGGCCGGTGGGGTCCACGTCCTCCCAGGACATCATCCCCTCTTTCTCCCCCTCCATGGCCTCCTCAGCCGGGGCTTCCTCCGCGGCCATCTCCTCCTTGGCCTCTTCCTTGGCCGGCTGTTCAGCGGCCGGCTGCTCCCCGGAAGGCTGGGCCGGTGCAGCCTGGGGACAGGCCGTGAGCACCAGTGCGGCCATCAACAGAATGGCTACCATCCAAATGCGTTTACCCGTCATTGCTACCTAACTCCTTTGTTGTGTAGTGAAAGTAATGGGTGGAACGACTCGAAAAAACAGGATGCTGCGTGGATTCGCGGTTTCCAACATCGCGTCCCTGCGGACGGGAGCTAGCCTTTGAGACCCGAGGTGGCGATGCCCTCGGTGTACTGTTTCTGGGTCAGGAAGTAGAGGATGACGATGGGAATGATGGCGATGACCGCGCCGGCCATCATGAGCTGGGTCTCCGGTCCGGCCTCGGTGGCGAAGGTCCACAGGCCCACCATGAGGGGCCGCCAAGTGTCCTTGGTGGTGACTAGCAGGGGCCAGAGGAAGTCGTTCCAGGCGCCGATGAAGGCGAAGATGAAGACGGTGAAGATGGGCGCCTTGCTCATGGGCAGCACGATCTGGATCAGGAAGCGCAGGTGGTTGGCCCCGTCGATCCGGGCCGCGTCCCACAGTTCCCAGGGGATCTGGGCGAAGAACTGGCGCAGCAGGAAGATGCTGAAGACGCTGGCCATGTAGGGCACGGTGATCCCCTGGAGGGTGTTGAGCCAGGTGCCCCCGGGCAGGGGGATGATGTCCCCGCGGATCACGATGAAGTTGGGGATCATGGTGACCATGGCCGGGATCATCATGGTGCTAAGCAGGATGCCGAAGATGAGTTCCCGCCCCTTGAAGCGGATGCGAGCGAAGGCATAGGCGGCCAGAATGGAGGTGGTCAGCTGACCGGCCACGGTGGTGGCGGTGATGATCACGCTGTTCATGAAGTACTTGGAGAAGTTGGCCTCGGTCCAGGCCTCCACGTAGTTGGCGAACTGGGGCACGGAGGGCAACCACTTGCGGGTGGCCGTCTCACCGTAGGTCATCAAGGAGGCGGAGAGCATCCAGAAGAAGGGCAACATGGCCACGATGGCCCCCAGGATCAGGATGGCGTACATGATGGCGTAGGCCACGGTGCGGCTCAGAGGCGGGCCGGGTGTGCGGGCCACCGGGATGGACTTGCCCCGGATGGTCTCCATGGATTGGGCTGTATCAGCCATAGAACACTCGCTCCCCGAAGATCTTGGTCTGCACGAAGGTCAAGAACAGGATGATGCCCAGCAACAGGATGGCCGCGGTGGTGGCGTAGCCGAACTGGGCGGCCTTGAAGAAGGTGTTGTAGATGAACACGCTGGTGGTGACCACCGTCCCCCGGGCCGAGGGTTCCTGCATGACGAAGATGTGGTTGAAGGCCTTGAAGGTGCCGATGATGCCGATGAGGGAGAGGTAGAAGGTGACCGGGGAGAGGAGGGGCACAGTGATGTGGCGGAAGAGCTGCCACTGGTTGGCCCCATCGATCTCCGCCGCCTCGTAGACTTCCTTGGGGATGTTGCCCAGGCCGGCCAGGAAGATCACCGTGTTGTAGCCCACGAAGGTCCACACACCGAAGGCGATGATGGCCACCAAGGCCATGCTGGGCCCAGCCAGGAAGCCCTGAAGCTTGATGCCGAACATCACCTCCAGGAAGGGCCGGGGTTCGAAGAGCCACTTCTGGGGATCCATGCCGATGAAGGTGAGGAAACGGTTGGCGATGGAGGTCTCCCGGGGGCTGAAGATGGTGCGGAAGACCAGGGCTGTGGCGATCACCGGGGTGACGTAGGGCAGGAAGAAGATCATGCGGAAGACCTCCTGCCCCCGGATCTTCTGGAAAAGGATGTAGGCCAGCACCAGCGAGACGATCAGCTGCACCGGCACGGATCCGATGGCGTAGTAGAAGGTCACCGGCAGGGTGTTGAGGAAGCGGGGATCCCCCGCGGCCTGCATCCGGTTCCATCCTGTGACGATGCTCACCAGGCTGATCGCCACCAGGAGCCAGGGCAGGCCCCGGCGCAGCCAGGGATTGCTCTCTCGGTTCCGGGAGAGGCCGTCCCAGACCATGTAGGCCACCAGCAGGATCACAAACCCCGCCGCAAAGAGGAGAGCCCCCATCCAATCGCCCAGGGCCTTTTCGTAGTTGGCCAGCCCCACGAAGCCTCGATCCACCACCCGCCAGCGGCGCATGCTCATGTAGAAGGCGTAGCCGATGGGGAAAATGCCGAAGACCGCGATGAGGGTGACGGCCGGCAGGATGAAGAGATAGCCGGTGAGCTGCTCCCGGACGTTCATCCAGCGCAAGCGTTTGGACCGAGTTGCGGGCGGGGCGGAGGGCGAGGCAGCAGTCATATCTGTCGTCCAAAGCGGTGGGGCGATCCCGCGTGGGCCGGGCTCAGGAGCGAGGCGTCAAAGCCGGTGGCTCAGAGTCCGAAAAGCGGGAAACCTTTGCGAAAAATGGGATCAACCGATAAGATAGAAGTGCTTGGGCGCCCTTGCGGACAGCCCGTTCGCCTATCGATGTTTGGAGTAGATCGGCACAGACCACACTGGATGCCATGCCCTACCGAAAGGCGCTTTGGAATCGTGCCCTGCCGTGGATGAAGGCGACGATGTCGGTGGCACGAGAGGAAAGGAAGGGCTCTCGAACAGCGATCCAGCCTGCGTGGCCAGGATTCAGGCGGCCTCAGTATACCGTAGAAGCAGTCGACCGTCAATCATTGCCCAGCATTTTTGAAAGGGGAAGCCCATGGCCGAAATCCACCCACCCACCCGCAAGATGACTCCTCCCATTGGCCTCTACTTCGAGGAGTTCGAGATCGGCGACCAGGCCGAGAGCGTGGGACGCACCATCACCGAGACGGACATCGTCAACTTCGCCGCCCTCTCCGGGG